>NZ_JBFRVX010000348.1:0-2386 GCF_041475345.1 Vibrio sp. 10N.222.48.A3
GTCAGGTGGTTACTCTGCAAACCTACTTATCGGTACGGTTGACCCACTGCTTTCTGGTATTACAGAAACAGCGGCACAGATGATTGACCCGTCTTACACGGTTGGTCCTGAGTCAAACTGGTACTTCATGTTTGTTTCTACTTTCTTCATCGCGATTACAGGTGCATTTGTAACTGAGAAGATTGTTGAACCTAAGTTGGGTAAATACAACGACGAAGAAGCTTCTGAAGATTTATCAAATGATTCGATGGGCAGACTGACGGATGTTGAGAAGAAAGGTCTAAAACTAGCAGGTATTGCTGTATTGGCTGTTTCTGCACTTCTAGCGTGGACTATCGTTCCAGCTGACGGTGTTCTACGTTCAGCGTCTGGTACGGTTTCGGGTTCTCCATTCTTGAAGAGTATTGTTGCGTTTATCTTTGTATTCTTCGCTATTCCTGGTTTTGTTTACGGTAAAGTTACCGGTTCAATGAAGAACGATCGTGATGTGATCAACGCGATGGCAACGTCTATGTCTTCAATGGGCATGTACATTGTTCTTGTATTCTTTGCTGCACAGTTTGTTGCTTTCTTTAAGTGGACTAACTTTGGTCAAGTAATCGCTGTTGGTGGCGCTAGCTTCTTACAAGATATCGGTCTTACTGGCCCAATGTTGTTCTTTGCATTTATCCTAATGTGTGGCTTCATTAACCTAATGATCGGTTCGGCTTCTGCTCAGTGGGCAGTAACAGCACCTATCTTTGTACCTATGCTAATGCTTGTTGGTTACGCACCAGAAACGATTCAAGCAGCTTACCGTATCGGTGATTCAACGACGAACATCATTACACCAATGATGAGCTACTTCGGTCTTATTCTTGCTGTAGCGACGCGTTACATGAAGAACCTTGGTATCGGTACTCTGATTGCTACAATGCTTCCATACTCAATCTGCTTTATGTTCGGTTGGAGCATCTTGTTCTACCTATGGGTGTTCGTATTTGGTCTTCCAGTAGGCCCAGGTGCAGCAACGTTCTACACGCCGTAGTAACGTTAGTACAAGTCATATTGTTAGATTTTAAAGCCTGCTTCGTGCAGGTTTTTTTTGATCGAAAGTATGGTGTACCAATCACGGAAAGTGATCTGAAAGAGTGTAGAAAATTGGGATGATTTAAAAAGAAGAGATGGTGACAAGGTGGATCATCAATACTCCGTTAAAGTAGCACTTAGTATCAAGTGTTAAGTAACAAAAACGGAGTATGTCGACAAACATATCTACAGGTTCACGGTTATGGCTATGAACGAATCTCAATGTTTCTTAATGATTAGCGCTTTGCTAGCAGGCGATCAAGATGATTCGCGAACTCACGACGATCGGTCTGTGAGAGGGCGCTTGGTCCACCCGTTTGGATGCCGCTTGAACGCATGGTATCCATAAAGTCACGAATGTTCAGGCGCGCTTTGATGGTTTCTTTGGTGTAGAGCTCGCCACGAGAGCTAAGTGCTTGACCACCTTTGGTGATCACTTCATCGGCGAGAGGGATATCGGATGTAATCACGAGATCACCGGGTTCAGTGCGTTTTACGATTTCATCATCTGCAATATCAAATCCGCTTGGGACTTGAATTGAGTGGATGTTATTGCGTTTAGGGACAGGAACCAGATGGTTTGCCACGAAGGTACATTCAACCCCAGTGCGCTCAGCTGCGCGTACGATTGTTTCTCGGATAACCTTAGGACAAGCGTCCGCATCAACCCATATTTTCATAGTGTTCTATTTCTCTGTTAGCTTATTGCTCAGTTAACTTATTGTTCCGTTAACTTGGCTTCTAGCGTGGCAACGCGGGTGGTAAGTTCAAGGATTTGCTTTTCCAGTTGGCTAACACGATCGAGTGCTGGCTCTTCTTGTGTCGCGACTTCAACTTTAGGAACGCGATTCGCGCTTTTCCAGCTCTTGATGGTTGTGATTAAAGCGGGCATCGGAACCGATGTACTCATACGAGCTTTAACTAAAGCAACTGTAGGCTCTTTCCCTTGTGCTTGCAGTCCTTCAAGCACTGATTTCAACTCTTCAGACACATCTTTTGTCAGCATGTTGACCTCCATTTTTAGTCTTCAGCCATTTTACTCGCTCTGGTGAGTGATAGCGAATCATAAAACCGCCCATAGCTTGTGAGAGATCTCTTACAAAGGTTGTGAGATAACACGAATACATCGCTAGAGAGATTGAGGTGCATATGATTAAGTGGTTGATTTTTTGTTGTTTTATATAATTAACAACTTTTATGAATTCAAAGTGTGATGCAAATCTATTGTCCCAAATCGTAAATCGCGTAAATTAAACCTTGTCGGAAGGATTCTGACACGGAACAGGAAAGCACCAAGGATTTGGTTATCTTCAGGATG
>NZ_JBFRVX010000349.1:0-6372 GCF_041475345.1 Vibrio sp. 10N.222.48.A3
GCTTTAATTACAGGGTCAAAAGGCGGTATCGGCTCAGCAATTTCCTCTAAGTTAGTTGCAGACGGCTATCGTGTTATCGCGACTTATTTTACTGGGAATTACCAATGTGCCTTGGATTGGTTTAACGAAAAACAATTCACCGAAGATCAAGTGAGATTGTTTGAATTAGATGTTACCAATACTGCGGAATGTGCGCTGAGCTTAAGCAAGTTGTTAGAAGAAGAAGGCACGGTGGATGTGTTGGTCAACAATGCGGGTATAACGCGTGACAGTGTTTTTAAGAAGATGGATGCCGAAGCATGGAAAGACGTGATTGAAACGAACTTAAACAGCCTTTTCAATGTTACTCAACCACTGTTTGCGCCTATGTGTGAAAAGGGCAATTGCCGCGTCATTAATATCTCTTCAGTGAATGGTCTTAAAGGTCAATTCGGACAAACTAACTACTCAGCAGCGAAAGCCGGGATGATTGGTTTTTCAAAAGCGCTTGCCGCTGAAGGTGCTAGGAGTGGTGTGACGGTAAATGTTGTTGCCCCTGGCTACACAGGCACGCCTATGGTTGAACAAATGAAACCTGAAGTCCTTGATTCTATAAAGAATCAAATCCCAATGAAACGGTTAGCGACGCCTGTTGAAATTGCCGATGCAGTGGGCTTTTTAGCGAGTGAGTCTGGGGCGTACATTACAGGCGAAACATTGTCAGTGAATGGCGGCTTGTACATGCACTAATTGGCGAAACTGAAGGGATTGGAATGATGGAAAAAGTATTTATTGTTGCGGCCAAGCGCACTCCTATTGGTGCATTTACTGGGTCGCTAAAAAACGTATCTGCGGGTGAGTTAGCTGGCGTTGCGATCAAAGGCGCACTTGAGTCTGTCGATCTTTCGTTAGATGCGATTGATGAAGTGATCGTCGGCAATGTGATTTCGGCAGGTCAAGGCATGGGGGTTGCTCGTCAGGCTTCCATTTATGCGGGGCTTCCTGAGGAAACGCCAGCATACGGCGTGAACATGATTTGCGGCAGCGGTATGAAATCAGTGATGGACGCAGCGGCGCACATCAAAGCACAAGATGCTGAAGTGGTTATTGCTGCTGGCGTTGAAGTGATGTCCCAAATTCCGTTTGTGGTGCCCGCGAGTGTTCGTAATGGTCACAAAATGGGTGATATCTCAATGAAAGACTTATTGGTTGGTGATGGCTTAACCGATGCGTTTAATCACTACCACATGGGCATGACGGCTGAAAATATCGCCAACACGTTAAATGTTTCGCGCCTAGCTCAAGATAACTATGCCCTAGAAAGCCAACAGAAAGCCGTCGCAGCGATTGAAGCGGGTAAGTTTAACGAGCAAATCGTGCCTGTAGAAGTTAAGCAGCGCAGACAAACCGTCATTTTTGATACCGATGAGTATCCGAAGTCAGACGCGACATTCGAAGCTCTGCAAAAGCTTCGCCCAGCCTTTGACCGTGAAGGGTCTGTTACGGCAGGTAACGCTTCGGGCATCAATGATGGCGCAAGTGCAATCATCTTAGCGTCTGAATCGGCGGTCGTGAAATACGGCCTGACACCACTGGTAGAGCTGAGCAGCTACGCGCAATCTGGTTTAGATCCCAAAATTATGGGGTTAGGCCCAGTAGAAGCGGTATCTAAAGCGCTTGATAAAGCGAATCTCACCCTCGAAGAAATAGATTTGTTTGAATTGAATGAAGCGTTTGCAGCACAAGCTCTTGGCGTAATGTACCAATTGTCAGAGCAGCATGATTTACCGCTTGATGCGTTCAAGCCAAAGGTCAATGTGAATGGTGGGGCAATCGCGCTTGGTCACCCTCTAGGTGCGTCTGGCAATCGAATTATTGTTTCACTCATCCATGAAATGCTTGAACAGAAAACGACTTATGGCGTTGCTTCACTCTGCGTGGGTGGAGGAATGGGAACCGCTGTTTTGCTAAAAGGTATTGAAGGTTAGAGCCTAAGGTATCGATAGCAAGCTTAAACATCGGATCAGCTTTTCAAAGCATCGCGAGCTCATAGATGAATGTTGGCTGAAACGATGATTATACAAATTTATTAAACTATGTATTCATCAGGAGTTACTTATGTACACGGATATTTTCAAAACAATTACTGACCAAACAGAAAAGCAATTTGAACCGTACTTAAAGTTCAACAAGTTGGTTGCTAAGAACATTCAAACGATGACAGAACTGCAAATGAATGCGATGCAGACTTATACGGATATGGGCCTTTCTCAAATGAAGGCAGTCAGCGAAATCAAAGATGTAAACAGCCTGACCGCTTTCAATAGTCAACAACTCACGGCATTAACTCAACTGTCTCAGCAAATGATGAGTGACAGTTCGAAACTGCAAGCGGCTGCCAAAGAATTCAAAGACGATGTTGAAACACTAACAACTGAAAACTTGAAAACAGTCACACCTGCATAAACTTAATCGCCATCGAGTGAGGCAGTTTTACTGTCACATTCGGTGGCGATTTTCCGATTATTGGAGTCATGTTATGTTTCAACACTTCTTTTCGGACTACCTTGTTAAACTTCAACAAACAAACCAGCAATGGTGGGATAACTTTGAACAAAACAAGGAAGCCGCGCAATCTCCCCTAAATCAAGCGATGCAAGAATTGAATTTTGATGATGCATCAAAAATCTTCGAGCAAGCCGCCAACCAACCCGCCGTCCTGCTTCAGCTGCAATCTCAATGGTGGGAACAGCAACTGCAAATCTGGCAAAACGCAGCACTGATGGGCAACACTGAAAGTGTCATCTCAGAAGATCGCAGTGATAAGCGCTTTATCGATGATGCATGGAAGAACGACCCTTTCTATAGCTTCATCAAGCAATCCTATTTGTTATTCAGTAAAAGCTACATCGACACCATCAATTCTATCGAAGGCATCGACGAGAAAACCAAAGAGCGTGTGGCGTTCTTTTCACGTCAGGCAATCAATGCTCTCTCTCCTAGCAATTTCATTGCGACTAACCCAGAGTTGATGAAACTGACGCTTGAGCGAAATGGTGAAAACCTGCTTGATGGGTTAGAGCAGTTACAAGCAGACGTTGAAGCAAGCGCCGATATACTCAAGATCCGCATGACCAACAACAACGCTTTCCGATTGGGTGTAGATGTTGCGAACACGGAAGGTGATGTTGTTTTTCAAAACGAGCTGTTTGAGCTGATTCAGTATCATCCAAAGACACTGCAGGTTAACGCGACGCCTTTGTTGATCGTTCCGCCGTTCATCAATAAGTACTACATTCTTGACCTTCGTGAGAAGAACTCGATGGTGCGCTGGTTACTTGAGCAAGGACACAGCGTATTCATGATGTCTTGGCGCAACCCAGGTGAAGCGCAGAAGGACACTGAGTTTGGTGACTATGTCACGGAAGGCGTGGTTAAAGCCGTTGCTGCGATTGAAAACATCACAGGCAAAGAACAAATCAATGCGGCAGGTTATTGTATTGGCGGCACGGTACTCGCGTCTACGGTGGCTTACTACGCTGCGAAGCGCATGAAAAAGCGCATCAAAACAGCGACCTTTTTTACCACCTTGTTGGATTTCTCGCAGCCGGGTGAGGTGGGTGCGTACATCAATGAGACAATCATCAATGCTATTGAGAAGCAGAACGATGGCAAGGGCTATATGGATGGTCGTTCGTTGAGCGTGACGTTCAGTTTGCTTCGAGAGAACAGCTTATACTGGAACTACTATATTGATAACTACCTCAAAGGCAGTAGCCCGATGGAGTTTGATCTTCTGTACTGGAACAGTGACAGCACTAACGTGGCGGCTAAATGCCATAACTTTTTGCTGCGAGAGCTTTATCTTGAAAACAAACTGGTTCAAGACAAAGGCGTGAAAGTGGGCGGCGTATGGATTGATTTGAATAAAATTAAGATACCAAGCTACTTCATCTCGACCAAAGAAGACCATATCGCGTTGTGGCAGGGGACTTACCGTGGTGCATTGAACACTGGTGGCAACAAGACGTTTGTTCTGGGCGAGTCTGGTCATATCGCAGGCATTGTTAACCATCCAGAGAAAAAGAAATACGGCTACTGGTTGAACGACAACTTAGACGACTCTGCTGACGAATGGCTAAACAACGCAAGTCACAACGAAGGCTCATGGTGGACACACTGGGATCAATGGTTACAAGGCTTTGAAGCTGACGAGAAAGTCGAACCTTTCAATCAAGGTTCCGAGCTTCACCCTGTGATTGGCAAGGCACCGGGTAACTATGTAAAACAGGTACTTCCTATCGTCGATAAAGAAGTCGTTGATGTAGAGGCTCCGAAAAGCGACGCTTAGATTGTTTAACGTGAGTGGTTGATACCTATTTCTGCTAGGGTATCAGCCACTTATATCAGAGGTGCACTTATCAAACGCATCAATACCCAAACGCCCACTACCAATTTAGGTGTAACAATACAAATAGTCGTAAAAAAAACGGCCGTCTCGAGTTGTTGCATATGCCGTCAGTATGCTCCCACAATGAAGTATCTCTATTCACCCCAAATTTACCTTCGAGTTGGCAAACTATTCGCTACTTTCATAAGGAGAAGTAGCGATGAATTACCGCATGTTAATGACTCTAGGGGTTTTGTTTAGTACAAATGTATTGGCTGAACTTGATGAACCAGGCTGGGGAGGCGAAGTTGGAGTATTGGTCGGCTTTGGTAGTGAAACCGATGACTCAGAGGCTGTAAAAAAAGGCAGCTTGAACAGCAAGGGAGAATCGGATTCGAGTGCGCTTGTTGTACCGCTGGGACAGTTGCGCTACACATTTGGTTCAGATAGCGACCAGCAGGTCTTTATGGGGACCTCGCGTGGCGATATCATTGAAGGTGTTTTTGCTTTTGAATTTGGCTACGCACTGGAATATGGCAACGAATCGGTTGTATCTTTCTCTTACCTTCCAACAATCGCAAATGGTGAAGTATGGGAAGACCCGTTCATAGCCAATACTGCGAGGACTAAAACCGACATCTCTGGTGATACCTTTCGTGTACAACTCGACAACTTATTAGATATTGGTTTATCGGGTGATTTCGCTGTCTACAAGCAAGACATTAAAAATGACAAATCGGGCGTTCATCTAGGAGTGCCAACCGGTGTACTCCAACGTGACGCTAAAGGCTATTATGCAAGCCTATCTATGGAGATGCCTGTTAGTGAGAGCTCTTTTATCGAACCATCGTTGTCTTATCAAAAACATCTTGCAGACGGTAAAGCAGTTTCTTTCTCTGATTACTCTGGCTCGTTGACCTACATAATGATGGTGGATGATCATGCATTCTCGGTCAATGCAGATTACAGTCATCGCTCATATGATGCATCCAATCCAGTATTCAAGAAAACACGTGAAGACAATGGATATAGCGCAACGCTTGGCTATGAATATATGGACGTTATGGGTTGGCAAGACTGGGGATTCAACGCATTAGCGGGTTATTCTAGTAACAATTCCAATATTGCATTCTACGATACCAGCGGATATTTGATGAGTGTTGGTGTTAGCTATCACTTTTAAGTAATTGACTGCTTAATCACGATGAGTTGGGGCTAGCATATTTGTTAGCCCTTTTTATTGTTTATTTTTTCGGCTAGAGGCTGCAACTGAATATGAGTGATGAAGCTTAAATTCAGTCAATGGCGACCAAAAATGTCCGGTCGGATCGCCATGAAGCTTGGTCATTCAACTTAAACGAAGTTAAGTATTGGTATTTGATTTTTCTTCGACCGGCAAATGAAGCCGAGCCAACAAGCCTCCCTCTATTTCCTCTGCTTCAAGATGCCATCCTAGCTTCTTACATATTTTCTCGGTTAAATCCTGCCCAAGGCCAAAGCTATCTTGAAATGGCAGATCAAGTTCCTGTGTATTGATGTTCTTGATCACTATGCTGTTTTTTTCGAAATAGATATGGATCGTACCGCTGTGCGTGTATTGGAAAGCGTTACGAATGAGGTTACCAACGACAATTTTGATTGGAGTCTCTGGAAGTTCCACTGTTGGGGCATGAAGGTAATTGCGGATGATGTCGATCTCTTCACCTTGAATTAAATATTCTAACTCTTCTATCAAATTATCTAATAAAGCGACGACCGAAACTAAGCTCTGATTCGGTGGAGTTTCACTCTTTCGGACTAGCCAGAGCATGGTTTCGGTAATTTGCTGCATGTTGCTGCTCGCGCGGTCGATACGATTGATCGGGCGCTGTAAATCTGAGGGCAGGGAGATGCGCTCTAAGATCTCCA
This sequence comes from Vibrio sp. 10N.222.48.A3, assembly GCF_041475345.1. Classification (NCBI taxonomy): domain Bacteria; kingdom Pseudomonadati; phylum Pseudomonadota; class Gammaproteobacteria; order Vibrionales; family Vibrionaceae; genus Vibrio; species Vibrio sp. 10N.222.48.A3. The sequence goes on from NZ_JBFRVX010000349.1 coordinate 6,278, forward strand.
TATTTGCTCGTATGATTGCAATAGGCGTTCGCAATTCGTGACTAGCATGAGATAGAAAACGTTGTTCTCTTTCTACCAAGTGCGCATTCTTACTT
>NZ_JBFRVX010000350.1:0-857 GCF_041475345.1 Vibrio sp. 10N.222.48.A3
CAACACGCGAATGCGGCTATCAAGCAGCTCTTCTTCTGTTAATGAATCCTTTAGAATCCAAAGCTCACCCATTTGCGGCGGCCAACTGTTGCCAAGTTGAATACGTTCATGACAGTGCATTAGCACGCGGTTAAGGCCGTCTGAGTCAACAGAGTGGGCAAACTCAAGAAACTTTCCGCTTGGCTCACTACCGTATTGGTATTCCCACTGAGTTTCGTACACGCTCAAGAAAGAACCGAAAACATGGATACACCAATCGGTCAGCTCCAACTCTGCGGGATCTTGGTCAACAACAGGCACTTGTTGAGACGAACCCGTGCTAGCAGCATTGGGTGTCGCTACTTCAGTGCTCTGTGCTTCAATAACTTCAGGTACTACTGAGCCTGTAGAGTCAGGAACAACAGGTGAAGCGGGCTCAGAAGGTTGGCTTTTTGCCTTTTTGAATGAGCTGCTGCCTGAAGCGTTCAGATGGGCTAAGCTTTTGTCTATACCCATTTCCTTGAGCTTGTCCTGCATTTCCTGAATATTGAGAGGTCTTCTGCTGTTGTTGTCTTTCATTTTGCTTCTCGTTAACTAGCCAGTACTGCAGCTTGGATTCAATCCGAGATAGTGGCATTAATTCATTGGCTTTGGCTTTATACCAGAGGACAAATTTCTTCCATACTAAACTATGGTCACCGGTCAAACCGGAGAATTTAAACGCACGTTCTGCCCATGATGGTATCTCTTCTTCGTTGAGATCATGAGTAGATACGGTGTTGCTGTTCATTGAGCCTCGGCCTTGTGGGCGAGGGGCATGCTGCATGTGTTGCATCGGTGCCGGAGCAGGCTGAAACTTGGGTGCAGGTGCAGGTGCA
>NZ_JBFRVX010000351.1:0-2359 GCF_041475345.1 Vibrio sp. 10N.222.48.A3
CCGTAGATACGACCTACTTCTTCAATTAGGTCTTGCTCGATTGCGATATCAAAACGCCAAGATGGAGACGTTGCCGTCCAACCCGCTTCCGTCGTCTCCGTATCTTCTACAACAGAAACAGTACAACCTAGGCGAGTAAGAATTTCCACTACGTCTGTAGATGGGATTTCGTGACCTAGTAGGCTGTCTAGCTTAGCGCGACGTAGAGCAACTACGTTTGCTTTAGGTAGATCAGCTTCAGATTCGCTGCCGTTTACTGGCGCAACTTCACCACCACAGATTTCAACTAGAAGCTGTGTTGCACGCTCCATTGCTGCTGCTTGAAGTGTTGAATCAACACCACGTTCGAAACGTAGAGAAGAATCTGTGTGAAGGCCGTAAGCACGTGCGCGACCACGGATGTGATCCGGTGCGAAGAATGCCGCTTCAAGAAGAACGTCTGTTGTTTCAGTCGTAACACCTGAATCTTGACCGCCAAAGATACCAGCGATTGCTAGTGCTTTGTTGTGGTCAGCGATAACAAGTGTGTTGCTGTTTAGTTCAGCTTCGTTGCCATCTAGAAGTGTTAGCTTTTCGCCCTGCTCTGCTAGACGAACCACGATACCGCCTTCGATCTTAGCGAGATCAAATGCGTGCATTGGTTGGCCTTGCTCTAGCATCACATAGTTTGTGATGTCTACAACTGGGTCGATTGAACGGATACCACAACGACGCAGTTTTTCTTGCATCCAGATTGGAGATTCCGCTTTCACGTTTACGTTCTTAACCACACGGCCAAGGTAACGTGGACAAGCATCAGTTGCTTTGATTTCAACAGATACTGTGTCTTCAATGCTTGTTGCAACAGCTTCAACTGCTGGCTCTGTAACGTCTGCGCGGTTTAGTACGCCAACTTCACGAGCAAGGCCACGGATGCTGAAGCAGTCTGCGCGGTTTGCTGTTAGGTCTACGTCGATAGTTACGTCGTTAAGCTCAAGAAGCTCACGTACGTCCATACCTAGCGTTGTGCCTTCTGGCAGCTCAAGGATGCCGTCAGACTCTACGTCGATACCTAGCTCAGAGAAAGAACAAAGCATGCCGTGCGATGGAACGCCACGTAGTTTTGCTTTCTTGATTTTGAAGTCACCAGGAAGTACTGCGCCAACTGTTGCTACTGCTACAGTTAGGCCAAGACGACAGTTAGATGCACCACATACGATGTCTAAAAGCTCTTCTTCGCCGATATCAATTTTAGTTACTTGTAGTTTGTCTGCGTCTGGGTGCTGACCGCACTCAACCACTTTACCTACTTTAACGCCGGTGAATTCACCAGCAACAGGTTCTACATCGTCAACTTCCAAACCAGCCATAGTGATTTGGTGAGCTAGCTCTTCGCTGTTAATTGCAGGTTTAACCCACTCGCGTAGCCAAGATTCACTGAATTTCATAGTTTTGACTGCCCCGGATTACTTGAATTGTTTAAGGAAACGAAGGTCGTTCTCGAAGAACGCACGAAGGTCATTTACGCCGTAACGAAGCATCGTTAGACGCTCTACACCCATACCGAATGCAAAACCAGAGTATTTCTCAGGGTCGATGCCAACAGAGCGAAGTACGTTAGGGTGAACCATGCCACAGCCTAGAACTTCTAGCCATTTGCCATCTTTACGTTTCACGTCAACTTCAGCTGAAGGCTCTGTGAACGGGAAGAATGAAGGACGGAAACGCACTTCAACTTCTTCTTCAAAGAAGTTACAAAGGAAATCGTTAAGAATGCCTTTAAGTTGTGCGAAGTTTACGTTCTCATCAACTAACATACCTTCCACTTGGTGGAACATTGGCGTGTGAGTTTGATCGTAGTCGTTACGGTAAACACGACCCGGAGCAATGAAGCGGAATGGCGGTTTGCCGTTTTCCATCGTACGGATTTGAACACCAGAAGTGTGCGTACGTAGCATTAGATCAGGGTTGAAGAAGAAAGTATCGTGATCAGTACGAGCTGGGTGATCGTCTGCGATGTTTAGTGCATCAAAGTTGTGGAATGCATCTTCGATCTCAGGGCCAGACTCAGTGCTAAAGCCAAGCTCACCAAAGAACTGTTCGATACGCTCAACTGTGCGAGTAACTGGGTGAAGACCACCGTTCTCAATGCGACGACCTGGTAGGCTCACATCGATAGTTTCTTCAGCTAGTTTCGCTTCAAGCTCTGCACGTTGTAGTGCGTCTTTGCGAGCTGCGATCGCTTGTTGAACAGCACCTTTCGCTTTGTTGATCTCTTGACCAGCAGTGCGACGCTCTTCAGGTGGAAGTTTACCTAGGCTTTGTAGTTGAAGAGTTAGTTCACCCTTCTTACCTAAATACTGAACTCGCACTTCATCAA
>NZ_JBFRVX010000352.1:0-4244 GCF_041475345.1 Vibrio sp. 10N.222.48.A3
TATATTTGCGACAGAACCCTCTTCGTTTATCCAAATATCGATTCGTCCTCGGTTCATCAATGATTGGTTGTATTCAGGCCAGTTCGTCAGTTTATAGGTTTGCTTTGGAATGTGGTGGCGCTTTGAATTGTTAAACTTGTTTGGCATGGATAAGTAAGCCTCGAGGCGAAAACTGCATTATATCAGTAGAGGCCTCGTGATTATTGTGCTGCTCCGAAATACGAGCGATGCAACAACGCCCCTGCTAACCTAGAAGGTGAATTAGGTTTTCAGTGGCTTAAGGTTTGCGTTAATGCAGTGAATGACATCAAAAAACAAAAACAAGAGAATCCGTCATGAGTTTTTCATATGAACAAAGAATTAAGCACTTACATGAGCTTTCTCAATTGCCTAGACAATCGTTGTGCTTTCAGCTTTTAACGATCATGAATCTTTGTTATCACAACTTGGATAATGGCAAGGTCGAACGATTGAAATCAGATGATGAAACCTTTTTCTATGAGGCTAATTCACTGAAAGAGCAACTACTCGATGTGCCGAGTCTTAGTAACTCTCATAAGGTGCTCTATTTCCTACTCGATGCGGGTTTTATTGAGCGACGAGTGTTAGATAAAGATGGCCAAGTCGTTATTGGTGATAGCTACCAAAGAAACACGGCCAAAATCTATTGGCGTATATCCGACAAAGGGTTAAGTGTTTTCGGTTAATTAAAAACTCAAGGAATTAAGTCATGGGGCTGTTGCAATTAATCAGAGAATGCAGATCTACTCAGTCATGGGCGTAACCATTACTGGTAAATCACCTCAACATTGAAGAGACGATTCATGAAGGCGGATCTCTCCCGAATAAGCGTTTTACGCTCATCATGACGTAACCAGAAAAGACAAAACTTGTTGAAGAGACGCCGACTCAGGATAGAGACGTTGTTTATCTCGATAGAGCGCACATTGATTATTGCTTCGATGATGATAATCGCCAAGTTGCATCAATCTCGTTGTTCATACATACCAATGAATTGGGCAAGTTTACTCACTGCTTAACAGAGCAACGTTACTTCAAATTCGAGCAGTATCAAGTCAGCGAAGAATTAAGAAATTATCATTACCAACTTCATCCTATTCGCTCACCTGATTGAAGAGCCAGCGCGAGCAGTAAACTTACGCTAGCTGGAGGTTTGATTTTTGGGTACTGATTAAGTGCCGTTACGTTAAATAAGACGACGTGATTTCTTGTGTAATGAAGGGGCATATTTAATGAACTAACGATAAATTGTCGAACCATACCAACGAAGGCACCAAAGAATGATTTCAGGGGCAAAGTGTTTCCATTTGAATGCGGGATTGGCCATTGAGTCACTAGATTAGAAAAGACAGAACTGAATTCTGAGTCTTGGCTGATTTTTTTGCAACAACCCCTATTTGTCACGTCCCATCCTTTTTGTGACAAACGAATAGAAAACTGATCATTTTTGGGAACACGCGACGAAATCGAGGTGAAAACGCATCACAAACAATGAGTAGTTAGGGGCTTCAAGTTAGCGATAGAAAGAGGAACGACGAAAAACCCGACCGCTTACGGTCACGCCCTTACGGAAAACTTATTCCTTTATTGTCTATCGACAATTGCACTGTGCATGTTGTTTAAATCCAATAAGGTTTATATGCATATTCGGATTGTGTTGCTTTTTGCAATGCAATTTAAGAATCAACAACATAACAAATCTATCATGATGCATGTTTGTTAGCGCTTTTTTCTGTGGTTCGAATCTTGCTTTATAATAAATCTATTGCACTCTTTACGGTGACTTATGAATAAAATCTCAACGAAGCTACTCTTAATTCCGATGTTATTTTCTCTTTCTCTTTTTGCTGTTCATGCGTTAAATGGTAACGTTTCTCAAATAATCATGGAACGATTCCAATCGGTATACTTAGACCGTGTTATTCCATTATCAAACTTGAAAAAAATCTCAGACTTGTACGCCGTTAACTTGATTGATGCCGCCAATAAACAACACGTAGGGTTAATTACTAAGGACCAATTTTACACAGGTGCATCAGAATCCATTAATGAAGCAAAATCAATTTGGCAAGAATATCTAAAAACTGCATTAACGGACAAAGAAGCAAAATTGGCCCAAAGGTTAGAGAAACAAATTTCAACGGTTGAATCTCAGGTTCCACTTTTGCTGAAACAACATAAAAGCAACGCCGTTGATGACTATATGATGATAGAAACATTATATAAGCTAGTTGATGCTATGGGAGAGGATTTAGGATTGTTAATTGATCTACAACTTGATGTTTCTAAGCAAGAGTTCACATTATCAAATTCTGAGTTGAGAAAGTCTACGTTGTGGGGCTGGACTATTGTTTTACTCACTTCATTGCTCGTGTCTATCCTTTCATTCTGGTTTGCTAAAAGAGAAGTTAGAAATTTACCCATGATTGTTGAATGGTTAAAGGCGCTTTCGGAAGGTAAAGTTCACAACAAAACGTTGCCATTGAGCAGAAATGAGCTTGATAGTATCTCTGAGTCTGTAACAATTTTATCTGAACGGCTATCAGGTGTCGTACTAGAAAGCCAAAACGTAATGAGTACAATTAAAGTTAAACAAGACCATTCGTTGGTTCTTGTTGATCAGAATCGAAAAAATTCATTAAGTGAACTTTCATCTGTTGAACAAGTGGCAACAGCATCCACTGAAATGGCGTCCACAGCAAATGATGTTGCTACAAATGCAATGAAAGCAGAGGAAGCCGCTATGGAAGCAAATAGCGTGATTGAATCCAGTCAATCCATCCTCATGAATTCAACACAAACAACAGAAAAAATAAGTAATTCTATTTTAGAAGCAAAAAATTTAGTTAATCATCTTCGAGAACATTCGGAGACCATTAGTTCTGTAGTTGATGTTATCAACAGTATCTCAGAGCAAACCAATCTATTGGCCTTAAATGCTGCAATTGAAGCGGCTCGTGCAGGAGAACAAGGGAGAGGGTTTGCTGTTGTGGCTGATGAAGTCAGAGCATTGGCTGCCAAAACACAACAATCAACAGTTGATATTCAAACCATTATCACCCAACTTCAAGAGAAGTCTAAGCAAGCTGATGATTCCATGAGTAGAAACGTTGAATTAATGAATCTAACCAAAGAGGCTACGAATGAGTTGACGGAATCATTCGCGATAATATCAGAGAAAGTTACGGGTATTTCTGAAGTAAATGCTGTCGTAGCAACGGCTTCCGAAGAGCAAAGTGCCGTTACTCAAGATATTTCAAAGCAACTCGAAGATATTAATTCGCTGGTTCAACAGAATATAAAAGGAATAGAAGAAAGTACAAATTCCAATCAAGAAGTTGGTGCTTTAGCTGAAAAATTACAGTCAGAATTATCTTTTTTTGAGGTGAAAAAAATTAATGATTGAGGTTGCATTATTGAATTCACTCGCAAGTTCTTAGTGTTGGTATTGAGCGACAATTACCTTGGCCGTCGCATTGACTCAATAATCTACTTATCTGAAAACACTTACCCCTTTGGGAAATATGTGCCAATAAATTTTTGCGGTGTTTCTTTGGTGGGCTTGTTGCAACTAATCAGATAATGCAGATCTACCCAGTCATGGGCGTAACCATTACTGGTAAACCACCTCAACATTGAAGAGACGATTCATGAAGGCGGATCTCTCCCGAACAAGCGTTTTACGCTCATCATGACGTAACCAGAAATCAAACTGGCCTTTGTTCAACATTCGCAGTGATTCGCCCCCCTCGATGGTTGACCAGGCTCGCTTTCGTATTTTAAAACCGCCTGTGCTGACAACGAGCTTCTTGATGGAGCGTGATCGGACTCGATACCATTATTGAGATACTTCACTTGCCGTTGCTCGACATCCGCTCGCAGCCGTCCCTCCTTCTTCAGGCGCAAGATAGCATGAGCAGACGAGGAATGCTTGTCTGTGTTCAAGGTCTTAGGCTGAGTGTCTACATCATAATATCTTAAGCACCGTTTCAAGAACTGATAAGCCGCGTTTTTATTCCGTTTTTGGGATAAATAGAAGTCCAGTGTTTCGCCTTGCTTGTTGATAACTCGATACAGATAATGCCATTTCCCTTTGACCTTGACGTAGGTTTCATCGAGCTGCCACGAAGAGTCTGTTCGGATGAACTGATGGCGGCGTAATTTCTTGAGTAATGTAGGGGCATATTCAATGAACCAACGATAAAGGTTCTGTCGCAAATATA
>NZ_JBFRVX010000353.1:0-9788 GCF_041475345.1 Vibrio sp. 10N.222.48.A3
TACTTACCCCCTCCACTTGTGGAGGGTTTTTTTTAGTGTTTGACCACCCATAGGCCAAATACTATCACAGGTAATTTAATGTTCTAGTTCTTGCTCCGCGACGCCGGCTTTCCTTATGTCATCGACTGTATTCTCAATCAATTGTCTCGCAATCGTTCCGACTGGAGCAACATCAGGTAGGCTTGTTACATCAAACCATTGGGCATCCGACAGTTCACTGTAATCGGGTTTAAGCGTACCACCAGCATAATCTGCCAGAAAGCCCATCATCATACTCGATGGAAACGCCCATGGCTGGCTACCAAAGTAACGGATATTACTCACATCGATCCCCGTTTCTTCTTTGACTTCGCGCGCCACACACTGCTCTAGGGTTTCTCCAACCTCTAGGAAGCCCGCTATTACCGTGTACATACCCGTTTTATGCCTTGGGTGCTGCGCAAGTAATATCTTGTTGTCGTTTCGTACAGCGACAATGATGCACGGGAAGATACGAGGGTAATGAAGCGTTCGGCAGTCTCCACACTGCATCGCCACCTGATTATGATTGAGATGATTACGACCGCCGCACTGAGGGCAAAAACGCATACTTTGTGTCATGTTCCCATACTGGATAGCTTTGCTTGCGATCAGAAAACTTGATTCAGGCCAGTGAAGCAAATCTCTTAGGCTGACCATGCTCAGATCAATCTCCACATCGCAATCGTTGAGCCAATACACCTTACGACCTTGATGCTGACCAATGCAGATTGCATGCTCGACATCCAGCCCTAGCTCTTCAGCTGAGCCATAAGGAAACTGATCATTATTAACCCAAATATCACTACCTGAAACGACGCACCAATAAGCTTGCTCTGTCATTTTGTTATCACTTTTTTTTAACATCCCTATGCCTCATTGCTTGCAGTTCGTTCATTTTACTGGCAATCTGATTTCATACTAGAGTTGTAGCAGAGAATAATTCAAACTATTACTTTTAGTAGCTACCAATAAAACGGACCCTGCTTAGGCAATTACTTGATCACAAGGTTGTGATCAGATCATGAGGACATGGTCATGCTAAATAAATTCAAACAAATACAAGAACAATGGGGTGGCTCTAATGAGGTCATCGATCATTGGCTCGAAACTCGACAGTCTCTAATCGTTGAGTATTGTAAGCTAGGTGCCTTGCAGCCAGCTAGCAATGGGCAATCAAACGTTGTTGAACTCCCTTCTCCTAAAGAAATAAGCTCATTCTGCGATCATGTTGTCGATTATATCTCAGAGGGTCATTTTAAGATCTACGATATGGTCATGAAAAAATGGCAAGCAACAGGCTTTAAAACCAATGACGAGATTGATACAACTTACGCGAAGATCGTACTTACAACCGAGCCGCTTCTAGAGTTCAATGATAAGTACGTTAAAGTAAGTGCAGACGATGAGTTGCCTAACTTCGAAGGAGATATGTCAAAAGTAGGTGAACTACTCGAAGTACGTTTTGAAGTAGAAGATAATCTTATCCAGCTTATTGCAGACAGTTTAGCGATTCCACCAGGCGCTTAGTTAGCTGAATCCTTAATAAGCTTGCCTCTGTGCAAGCTTTTTGTTTTGTCTGTAAGGTTATCCAAACTACCCAGAACCTTTCAGACAGAGCTTACTCGCTCGCCCTGACCTTTAGCCATAAGCATATGGTTACAGCCCTAATCAGCCTAATCATCTCTACCCTTTATCTTACTGGCCTCAAAGAGCACTCTTCAGGACATAAATCCAACCCCACCAGCTAGATAATCACACCTATCACTTTATAAGTCATAGCTAAATACCAATACGCCAGATACAAAAAAGGCACCCGAAGGTGCCTTTTTTCTTATCTCTTAGAGACTACTCGTAGAGCTTACTCTTCTGAAGAGAAACCAGCGTTTAGAAGTGCTGCTAGATTGTCAGTAGCTTGCTCAGCTGAAGGACCTTCTTGCTCTTCTTCACGTTGCTTTTGACGCTCTTGGTGGTATGCGAAACCAGTACCAGCTGGGATCAGACGACCAACAATTACGTTCTCTTTCAGGCCGCGAAGGTCATCACGCTTACCAGAAACCGCAGCTTCTGTTAGTACGCGAGTCGTTTCTTGGAACGATGCAGCTGAGATGAATGACTCAGTTGCAAGAGATGCTTTAGTAATACCTAGTAGATCACGTTCGAAACGCACTAGTTCTTTACCTTCAGCTTCTAGCTTACGGTTAGCAATCTTAACATTGTGGTACTCAACTTGTTCGCCAGGTAGGAACGGAGAGTCACCAGAATGTGTGATTGTACACTTACGTAGCATTTGACGAACGATAGTCTCGATGTGCTTATCGTTAATCTTTACGCCTTGTAAGCGGTAAACTTCTTGAACTTCGTTCGCGATGTACTGAGTCACAGCGTGGATACCACGTAGACGCAGGATATCGTGTGGAGTTTCAGGACCGTCGGCGATTACATCACCACGTTCAATCTTCTCACCTTCGAACACGTTCAATTGACGGTGCTTAGGAATCATCTCTTCGTAAGCGTCACCGCCTTCACGAGTGATTACTAGACGACGCTTACCTTTCGTTTCTTTACCGAAAGACACAGTACCTGTGTGCTCAGCAAGGATCGCAGGCTCTTTAGGCTTACGAGCTTCGAATAGGTCAGCTACGCGTGGTAGACCACCGGTGATATCTTTGTTTCCGCTCGATTTTTGAGGGATACGAGATAGTGTGTCACCAATGCCAACTTCAGCGCCATCTTCGATGTTTACAATCGCTTTGCCAGGTAGGAAGTAGTGAGCTGGCATATCAGTACCAGGAATCATTACGTCGTTACCTTGCTCATCAACAAGTTTGATAGCTGGACGCATATCTTTACCTGCTGCTGGGCGAGCTGCTGCGTCTGTTACTTCACTTGAAGAAAGACCCGTTAGATCGTCAGTTTGACGAGAAACTGTAATACCATCGATCATATCTACGAATTGGATACGACCTGCCACTTCAGTGATGATTGGCATGGTATGCGCTTCCCAGTTAGCTACAACTTCACCAGCAGTAACTGCTGCGTTGTCGCCTTTGGTTAGCATCGAACCGTAAGGAAGTTTGTGCTTCTCTTTCGTACGGCCGAATTCATCAATAATCGTCATCTCAGATGCACGAGAAGTGATAACCAGTTTCTTATCTTTGTTAACTACAAACTTAGCATTGTGAAGTTTCACAGTACCAGTTGTCTTAGCTTGGATGCTGTTCTCTGCTGCTGCAGTAGATGCCGCACCACCGATGTGGAACGTACGCATCGTTAGCTGTGTACCCGGTTCACCGATAGATTGTGCAGCGATAACACCAACTGCTTCACCTTGGTTCACTAGGTGACCACGTGCTAGGTCACGACCGTAACACTGTGCACAACAACCGAAGTCTGCATCACAGGTAACAACAGAGCGCACTTTCATGCTATCTACTGAGTTGTCTTCCATGATTTGACACCACTTCTCATCAATCAGAGTATTACGTGGAATCAGTACATCTTCAGTACCAGGCTTAAGAACGTCTTCAGCTACTACACGACCTAGAGCAAGCTCAGAAAGTGCAACTTTAACGTCACCACCTTCGATGTGAGGCATCATGTCGATACCTTCATGCGTGCCACAGTCATGTTCGTGTACTACAACGTCTTGAGCAACGTCTACTAGACGACGAGTTAGGTAACCCGAGTTTGCTGTTTTCAGTGCTGTATCCGCAAGACCCTTACGAGCACCGTGCGTTGAGATAAAGTACTGAAGGACGTTTAGACCTTCTTTAAAGTTCGCTGTGATCGGCGTTTCGATGATTGAACCATCTGGACGCGCCATCAGACCACGCATACCTGCTAGCTGACGAATCTGAGCTGCAGAACCACGTGCGCCCGAGTCAGCCATCATGTAGATGCTGTTGAACGATTCTTGCTGTTCTTCTTCGCCGTCACGGTTGATAACTGTTTCAGAAGATAGGTTATCCATCATTGCTTTCGCAACGCGGTCATTCGTAGATGCCCAGATATCGATAACTTTGTTGTAACGCTCACCCGCAGTAACAAGACCTGATTGGAATTGCTCTTGGATTTCACGAACTTCTTCTTCAGCAGATTCAATTTCATCGTATTTCGCTTGAGGAACAACCATATCGTTGATACCTACAGAAACACCAGAAAGTGCCGCGTATGCGAAACCTGCGTACATGATTTGGTCAGCAAATACTACTGTATCTTTTAGACCAAGCTTACGGTAACACTCGTTAAGAAGAGTAGAGATCTGCTTCTTACCTAACTTTTGGTTAACGATGCTGTACGGTAGGCCAGCTGGAACGATCTGCCATAGCATTGCACGACCTACAGTCGTATCAACTAGGCCAGTATTCGTTGTGCTATTGCCGTCTTCATCTACTACAGTTTCAGTGATACGTACTTTAACGCGAGCGTGTAGCTCAGCAGTCTTAGTACGGTATGCCTTTTCAGCCTCTGCAGGGCCAGCAAGGTACATACCTTCACCTTTCACGTTGATCTTGTCACGTGTCATGTAGTAAAGACCCAATACAACGTCCTGAGAAGGTACGATGATTGGATCACCTGATGCTGGCGACAGAATGTTATTCGTCGACATCATTAGGGTACGAGCTTCAAGCTGTGCTTCTAGAGTTAGAGGCACGTGTACAGCCATTTGGTCACCATCGAAGTCGGCGTTGTATGCCGCACACACTAGTGGGTGAAGCTGAATCGCTTTACCTTCGATTAGTACTGGTTCAAACGCTTGGATACCTAGACGGTGAAGTGTAGGTGCACGGTTAAGCAGTACTGGGTGTTCACGGATAACTTCGTCTAGGATATCCCAAACGATCGCTTCTTCGCGCTCTACCATTTTCTTAGCAGCTTTGATTGTCGTAGCCATGCCACGAGTTTCTAGCTTGCTGTAGATGAACGGCTTAAATAGCTCAAGTGCCATCTTCTTAGGAAGACCACACTGATGTAGACGAAGGTATGGACCAACTGTGATTACAGAACGGCCAGAATAGTCTACACGTTTACCTAGAAGGTTCTGACGGAAACGACCTTGTTTACCCTTGATCATATCAGCAAGAGATTTCAGAGGACGCTTGTTAGAACCCGTGATCGCACGACCGCGACGACCGTTATCTAGAAGGGCATCAACAGACTCTTGCAGCATACGCTTTTCGTTACGTACGATGATGTCTGGAGCCGCTAGCTCTAGAAGACGCTTCAAACGGTTGTTACGGTTGATCACACGACGGTAAAGGTCGTTCAGATCAGAAGTCGCAAAACGACCGCCATCTAGTGGTACTAGAGGGCGTAGATCTGGCGGTAGCACTGGAAGTACAGTCAGGATCATCCACTCAGGCTTGTTGCCTGACGAAATGAACGCTTCAACTAGCTTCAAACGCTTAGTAACTTTCTTACGTTTAGTTTCAGAGTTAGTTGTTTCCAACTCTTCGCGCATTTCTTCCACTTCTTGATGAAGGTCCATTGTTGAAAGCAGATCTTTGATCGCTTCAGCACCCATCTTAGCAGTGAATTCGTCACCCCATTCTTCTAGACGATCCAGATACTCTTCTTCAGTAAGCATCTGAGATTTTTCTAGATCAGTCATACCCGGTTCAGTTACTACGTACATTTCGAAGTAAAGAACACGTTCGATATCACGCAGAGGGATATCCATTAGTAGACCGATACGAGACGGTAGTGATTTTAGGAACCAGATGTGAGCAACTGGTGAAGCAAGCTCGATGTGGCCCATACGGTCACGACGAACTTTAGTTTGTGTAACTTCAACGCCACACTTCTCACAGATAACACCACGGTGCTTCAGGCGCTTGTATTTGCCACAAAGACATTCGTAGTCTTTAACTGGACCAAAAATACGTGCACAGAACAGACCATCACGTTCAGGTTTGAACGTACGATAGTTAATTGTTTCTGGCTTTTTAACTTCACCAAAAGACCACGAACGGATCGTGTCTGGTGAAGATAGACCGATTTTGATTGCATCAAATTCTTCGGTCTTATGCTGTGCTTTTAGAAAGTTTAATAAGTCTTTCACGTTCAGCTCCTGTAAGGAGTTAAAGGAGCTCACCGACTAAAGTGAGCCCCCTTTACCAAGTAATCCAATCTTCTTTATAAAAAAGAGGGATTACTCTTCGTCTTCTAGCTCGATGTTGATACCTAGCGAGCGAATCTCTTTCAACAGTACGTTGAACGACTCTGGCATGCCAGGTTCCATGCTATGGTTACCATCTACGATGTTCTTGTACATCTTAGTACGGCCGTTAACGTCATCCGACTTAACTGTTAGCATTTCTTGTAGAGTATATGCAGCACCGTATGCTTCTAGTGCCCATACTTCCATCTCACCGAAACGCTGACCACCGAACTGAGCTTTACCACCAAGTGGTTGCTGAGTTACTAGGCTGTAAGAACCAGTTGAACGAGCATGCATCTTGTCATCAACCAAGTGGTTCAGTTTCAGCATGTACATGTAACCAACAGTTACAGGACGCTCAAACGAATCACCAGTACGACCATCAAACAGTTTAAGCTGACCAGATTCTGGCAGATCACCCAGTTTAAGTAGTTCTTTGATTAGAGACTCAGAAGCACCGTCGAACACAGGTGTAGCAATCGGTAGACCGCCACGTAGGTTCTTGATCAGTGTACGAACTTGATCATCAGACAGTTCAGCAATATCAACTTTCTGACGAGTATCGCCAAGATCGTAAACCTTCTGTAGGAACTCACGGAACTTATGCAGTTCTTGTTGTTCCTTAACCATTTGGTTGATCTTGTCACCGATACCTTTCGCAGCCAAACCTAAGTGAACTTCTAGGATCTGACCGATGTTCATACGCGATGGTACACCCAGCGGGTTAAGTACGATGTCTACAGGCTGACCTTTCTCATCGTATGGCATGTCTTCAACAGGGTTAATCTTAGAGATTACACCTTTGTTACCGTGACGACCGGCCATCTTATCACCAGGCTGGATACGACGTTTAACCGCTAGGTAAACTTTAACAATCTTAAGAACGCCAGGCGCTAGATCATCACCTTGAGTGATTTTACGACGCTTAGTTTCAAACTTCTTATCGAAGTCTGCTTTTAGCTCATCCCACTGCTCAGCAAGTTGCTCAAGCTGTGTTTGTAGCGCATCGTCTTCTAGAACTTGCTCTAGCCATTGCTTACGACCGATAGTATCAAGCTTAGCTTCAGAGTAACCACCAGACAGAAGTACAGCTTTAACACGGTTAAGAAGGCCACCCTCAAGAATTTGGAACTCTTCAGTTAGATCTTTCTTAGCTTCTTTAAGCTGCATCTGTTCGATTTCAAGTGCACGTTTGTCTTTCTCTACGCCATCGCGAGTGAAGACTTGTACATCGATGATAGTACCCGAAACAGAGTTTGGTACACGTAGAGAAGTATCTTTAACATCAGATGCTTTCTCACCGAAGATAGCACGTAGTAGCTTCTCTTCAGGAGTCAGTTGAGTTTCACCTTTAGGGGTTACTTTACCAACTAGGATGTCGCCACCCTTAACTTCAGCACCAATGTAAACGATACCTGACTCGTCTAGTTTAGACAGAGCAGACTCACCTACGTTTGGAATATCAGCTGTGATCTCTTCAGAACCCAGCTTAGTATCACGAGCCACACAAGATAGTTCTTGAATGTGGATTGTCGTGAAACGGTCTTCTTGAACTACGCGCTCAGATACTAAGATCGAGTCTTCGAAGTTGTAACCGTTCCAAGGCATGAATGCGATACGCATGTTTTGGCCAAGAGCTAGTTCACCAAGGTCTGTTGAAGGACCGTCAGCAAGAACATCGCCGCGTGCAACTGGTTCACCAGGAAGTACAGTTGGACGTTGGTTAATACATGTGTTTTGGTTCGAACGCGTGTACTTAGTCAGGTTGTAGATATCGATACCAGCTTCGCCAGGTACCAATTCATCTTCGTTAACCTTAACTACGATACGAGAAGCGTCAACAGACTGAACTTGACCACCACGTTTAGCAACCGCTGTAACACCAGAGTCAACTGCGATGTTACGTTCGATACCCGTACCTACTAGAGGCTTATCAGCTCTCAGTGTTGGTACAGCTTGACGTTGCATGTTGGCACCCATCAATGCACGGTTCGCATCATCGTGTTCTAGGAACGGGATAAGCGAAGCAGCGATAGATACTACTTGGTTTGTCGCAACGTCCATGTAGTCAACGTGATCGCGTGGGTGAAGACCAGATTCACCTTTTTGACGAGCTGTGATTAGCTCATCTGCAAACGTACCTTCTTCAGTAAGAATGGTGTTTGCTTGCGCGATTACGAATTGACCTTCCTGGATTGCAGACAGGTAATCAACTTCTTCTGTTACTACACCATCTACTACACGACGGTACGGAGTTTCTAGGAAACCGTAATCGTTACAACGTGCAAATGCAGATAGCGAGTTAATTAGACCGATGTTTGGACCTTCAGGCGTTTCGATCGGACATAGACGACCGTAGTGAGTTACGTGAACGTCACGTACTTCGAAGCCTGCGCGCTCACGAGTAAGGCCACCAGGACCTAAAGCAGAGATACGACGCTTGTGCGTAACTTCTGACAATGGGTTGTTTTGGTCCATAAACTGTGAAAGCTGTGAAGAGCCAAAGAATTCTTTAACTGCAGCAGAGATCGGCTTAGCGTTGATAAGGTCTTGAGGCATGATTGCATCAAGGTCACCAAGGCTTAGACGTTCTTTAACGGCACGTTCTACACGAACTAGACCAACACGGAATTGGTTTTCTGCCATTTCACCTACAGAACGGATACGACGGTTGCCAAGGTGGTCGATATCGTCCACTTCACCAATGCCGTTACGGATACCAATCAGTTTCTTCATCACTTCGATGATGTCTGATTCATCCAGAGTACCGCGCTCTTCTTCTTCTTCACGCTCGATAGAGCTGTTGAATTTCATACGGCCTACAGTTGATAGGTCGTAACGATCTTCAGAGAAGAATAGGCTTTCGAACAGTGATTCTGCAGCTTCTTTCGTTGGTGGCTCGCCAGGACGCATCATGCGGTAGATTTCTACCAATGCAGAGATGCGATCTACTGTGCTATCCGCACGTAGAGTGTCTGACATGAATGGACCATGGTCTAGGTCATTCGTGAACAGCACTTCTAGAGTCTTGTGACCTGCTTGAGACAGGTTAGCAAGTGCTTCTAGGCTAATCTCTTGGTTTGCGCCAACGATGATCTCGCCAGTTGCTTCGTTGATGTAATCTTTCGCAGCAATCTTTTCAACGATGTACTCTACTGGTACTTCGATGTGCTCAACGCCATCTTTTTCAAGTTGACGGATATGGCGAGCAGTTACACGACGACCAGTCTCAACGTAAGTTTTGCCGTTTGCTTCGATGTCGAATGACGCAGTTTCACCACGTAGACGATCAGGAACCAACTCCATAAGTAGAGTTTGGTCTTTCACTTCGAAGTTCACTTTGTCGAAGAACAGATCTAGGATCTCTTCAGTCGATTTACCAAGTGCACGAAGGATAATCGATGCTGGTAGCTTACGACGACGGTCGATACGTACGAATAAGTTATCCTTAGGATCGAACTCAAAGTCTAACCATGAGCCACGGTAAGGAATTACACGTGCGTTATAAAGAACTTTACCTGATGAGTGGGTCTTACCCTTATCACTGTCGAAGAACACGCCTGGGCTTCGGTGCAGCTGGGATACGATAACCCTCTCGGTACCATTA
>NZ_JBFRVX010000354.1:0-6676 GCF_041475345.1 Vibrio sp. 10N.222.48.A3
AAATACCTTGCTCCTTTCCAAGATGAACAACTAGAAAAATTGGTTTGCATTAAAACACTTCAAGAATATTTTAGACTATCTGGCCAAGCTATTAACGAACACGCTATTAACGAGCAAGACAAATGAAAATTCTGATTATTGGCCCGTCATGGGTTGGAGACATGGTAATGTCTCAAGGCTTATATATTGAGTTGCAAAGACAGTATCCTGACGCAAAAATTGATGTTTTAGCGCCAGCGTGGTGTAAGCCTATTTTGGAAAGAATGCCACAAGTCAATCAAGCTCTTGAAATGCCACTAGGGCATGGGCAATTTGATCTGAAATCTCGTTATAAGATCGGCAAATCGTTGAGGGAAGTACAGTACGATAAAGCGTACGTATTACCTAACTCCGCGAAATCAGCTTTAATTCCCCTGTTTGCACGCGTTCCTGAACGAGTTGGCTGGAAAGGTGAAATGCGTTTTGGTTTGCTTAATGACGTTAGAACCAATAAAAAAGCGTTTCAATACATGTTAGAGCGGTATGTAGCGTTAGCGCACCCTAAAGCTGAAATGACGGGTAGTGGTTGTTTAGGTGAATTGTCATCATTACCTTTTCCAAGCCTACAAGTTGTTGACTCCAGCCAACAAGAGGCTATGGAGCAATTTGGTTTAAACAATCAAAGGCCTGTCCTTGGTTTATGTCCTGGTGCTGAGTTTGGCCCTGCGAAACGTTGGCCTGATAATCACTTTGCAACAGCAGCGACAGCGATGATAAAGCAAGGTTACCAAGTGTGGTTGTTTGGCTCGGCTAAAGATCGTGAAGTAACCCAAAAGATAATCGAACAAGTCCCTGTTAATATGCAGCAGCATTGCTTCAATTTAGCTGGAGATACGAGCTTAATTCAGGCTGTAGACTTGATCGGGGCTTGTCGTACTGTCGTTAGCAATGATTCTGGGCTGATGCATGTGGCCGCTGCGGTGGGCTGTAATGTCGTGGCTGTTTACGGCTCTAGTTCACCTAAATATACGCCTCCGCTAACGAACAAACTGGCGATCATCAATACCGATATTGAGTGCCGACCTTGCTTTGAACGAACTTGTCCCAAGCAGCACCTAAAGTGCCTCACTGAGTTAATGCCGAGTAGAGTCATTAGTGCTATTGAGCAGTTTGATGTTATTTCCCAAGGCAAAATATAAATAAGGTCGTTATATGAGCATCGTCGTTCGTTGGGCCTATACCGCGCTACTTTTCCTTGTTAGCCCTATTCTGCTTTGGGGCTTATATCGCTCCAAAGCAAACAAACCGCCTTTTGGTCATCGCTGGAAAGAGCATTTCGGATTTACACCGCCTATTAAGAATAGACAATCGGGTGTGATTTGGATTCATGCCGTTTCAGTAGGGGAAGTGCTGGCGAGTAAAAAGTTAGTTGAACAACTGGCGATACAAAACCCAGATAAAAGAATACTGATCACTACAACAACGAGTACAGGCGCTGAGCAGGTCGAAAAGATGAGCGGTTCGATTAGCCATCGTTATATGCCTATTGATTTTAGTTGGTGTGTTCAACGTTTTATCAACCGCGTTCAGCCTGATAACATGCTCATTATTGAAACGGAATTATGGCCAAACACCATTAACACCGTTGCTAAAAATGATATTCCGATGATATTAGTTAATGGACGATTATCCGAAAAATCAGCCAGTAATTATCAAAAAATGAGTTCGTTAATTTATCCGACTATCTCTAAGTTAAATTTAATATTGACGGTACACTCTGATGATAAATCTCGATTTGAGTTACTAGGTGCGCCGAGCGAAAAAGTCATTGTCACAGGGTCAATTAAGTACGATGTGTCGATTGATAATAATGTAATCGCACAAGGCGAGCATCTTAAAGATATTTTGGGGCAGGGTAGGCAGATTGTTGTCGCCGCGAGCACTCATGCGGGCGAAGATGAACAAATTTTTAGAGCTTACCAACAAGCCAAAATCCAACGGCCAGAATTGCTGTTAGTGATAGTGCCTCGTCACCCTGAACGGTTTGATTCAGTTGCTGAATTGGCCAAAAACCAAGGCTTAGTTTTGGTTCGTCGAACCGAAGTTGTTGACGAGATACCGCTCGATGTCGACGTCTACTTGGGGGATACGATGGGAGAGCTTATGGTTATGCTTTCTGCGAGCGATCTTGTTTTTATGGGAGGAAGCCTACTTGGAAAGAAAGTAGGAGGACATAACTTCATCGAACCTGCGCTGCTTCAAAAATACTGCTTAACAGGGCCGAGCTATTTCAATTTTGCAGACCTGGCGAATCAATTGATCGACTCGAGCGCACTGTCTGTTGTAGCCGATGAGAATGAGCTTGCTTTACAAATGATCAGTGCATTATCCAAGCCTAAAGAGTTAATTGAAAAAGGGCGAATAGGCTATGGTATAGTTCAACAGAATCAAGGTGCGTTACAACAAACACTCCAATTGATACATCATTCAGCCACCAATATTGAGACATCACCATGATCAAAACTTTTGTTATTCATGTAAGCAAAGGCTACGAAGAACGTAGAAAACATATAGATAAGCACCTGCCAGAAGTGGGCATCACTGATTACGAATATATGTTAGCTGGTGATATCGATGATCTATCTGATGAGGTTAGAAATGGTTTTTTTGACGACTCCCTGAGGCTCCCTGAGAAGTCTTGCTTTTATAAGCACTACTTAGTGATGAAAAAAGTCGTAGAAGAACAAATTCCACCAGTATTAGTGTTAGAAGATGATGCTTTTTTAAATAGCGATTTTATTGAGCAACTAGAAGCTTTCCAAAATGAACTTCGTGGTGAAGAAAAGTATCTTGTAAATATTGAAGAGGCATCGAGCTTAGTACCTGCATCAGTAAGAGTTCCAAATCAACATCTGTACTTGTGTAAAACGAACAAGCTTACTGGTGGTTTGCTTTATGACCTTAGTTTTGCTCGTGCAATGGTAGAGCATATGGAAAGCAATATAACTGACGCACCTATTGATGGTTATATTGGTAATGAGCGAACGACATTAGAGTACAATATTTTTTGGACACACCCACCTTTGGTTCGTCAGGGCAGTAAAACCGGTGCATTTGATAGTGAGTTGAGTGGTAGAACCTCAGGACTTTATGCGACGGTTAGAAGTTGGTTTAAAGAGGGATACCGAACTCATGTTCGAAGCCATGTCAGCAGCAAGCACAAAGCACTTTTTAAAAATATTACGAAGTACTAAATTATGAAATCAGAATTGGCTAGAAAACACTTAACATTTGTCATTTATGGCAATGATAGAACTTACTATCAAGGCGCAAGATTTTGCATTTTGTCTTTTTTAGCCAATTGGGTTGAGGCAAATGGAACTAGGCCTGAAATTTCTGTTCTAGCAGAAGAGCCTGAGCACTTCGCTAATATGCCAATTAAAGTGTTTCCGATATCGCCAGCTCAAAAGGCTGAATGGAGTCTAGGCAATACTTATCACTTCAGAATCAAGAACCGCGGCTTAAAATATCTTTGTGATAATTTAGAGTTGAGTCCTGAAGATAAACTGCTTTTTTTAGATACAGATACGTACTTTAACGTGCCAACAAACGTTTATTTCGACTCTATATCGGATAAAAACGCGTTACTGTTTTGCTCAGAAGTGAACATCAATACTTTGCCAAGCACCAATGAATACGCACATATCAGAGATAGAGATATAAAGCTTATGGATGGCAGTGTCTACCGCACCAATCCAGACTCAGTTATGTGGGCGTCGGCAGTCATCGGTATCACCGGGAAACACACATCAGCTTTTGATTATGCCGATGTGTTGATTCAAGCGTTACGTCAAGAAGGGTGTGAGGCACACACTCTAGAACAGTTTGCGTTATCTGAAGCGCTCTCTACACAGGTGAATATTGAACCAGCGAAAGCTTGGCTCAATCATTATTCAACGAGTGGACGAAAAGACTGGGCGAGAACGGTGTTGGAACAGTTCTTTGAAGAACACGGAGATAAACCATTTGAAGAGCAAATACGCTTAGCTAAAGAAGTGTCCTTCAAGCGCCCTCTTGCTGAAGTGATTCGAGGGCATATCTATAAAAAGAAAAAGAAACTTCGTAAGTTATTTGGTTTGAAAGAAGAATAAATCATAGACTCTCAAGGGTACTCACTTTGTACCCTTGTTCAATTTGTGAAAAATCAAAGTGCTGAGCATCAATCCTTCCTAATCGAACTTCTTTTTCGAATGAGCGCTTAAGTCGCTTTAAATTACTCTCTTTCCAGCTATTACCTGTTTGCGTTAGGCATTTATCAAAATCGATAATCCAAACCTTGCCTGCTTTATCAACGAGAATGTTATGGATATTGAGGTCGGTATGATTGACCCCGGCATCGTGCATTTTTCGAATTTGATGACCAATATCGTTGAAATGGGAATCGGATAGTTTTTTGTTTGATAGTATCTTTACTAAGTCTTCTGCGTCGGAAATCTTTTCAATTAAAATATCGGCTTTGTAAACGAGCCCTTCTTGCGAAACTTTCGCAGCAACGGGTGTCGGGACATTAACTTTATGTGTGGCTAGAAGCTCAAGTAACATTAGCTCTTGGTATGCTCGTGAGTTCTCTAATCCAGTAAATAAATAGCTGTCTCTAACTAGCTTTCCAAACAAGCCGCCGCGATGATAATGTCGAAGAGCGAAATTGCTTTTTTCTCCCTTAACAAACCATGTTGTTCCTCTACCTTGAGCGTGCCCCAGTATTGCTTGATTCGCCTTCCAATAATCCACAGAAAAAGCCAATTCAACGTCTTCGGTGAGTAATTTAGGATTATACCAGTACGTTGTTTTATGGATTTGCTTTGTTGTAAACATGAATCACTGTCTCGTATTGGGGAGTTTATGGCATACTTGGTAGAACAGTATATCAAACGCCGAACAGATTAATGAACGATTCATGTAGTTACCAAAAAATATTAGTTGTTGCCACTCATTGCATTGGTGATAGTTTGTTGATCTCTGCTTTTACCCATAGTCTGAGAAAAGCGTTTCCGACCGCAACAATAGATGTTTTAGTTAATGCTAGAGGGGAGATGGTTTTTGGTACCAATCCAGACGTTGACTCTTTAGTTGAAATTCCGCCAAGAGCATCCGTTAAGGACTATTACCGAATTTTAAAAACGCATGGTCGATATGATTTAGTCGTCAATGAAATGCTTAATGATAGAACCGCTATCTATAGTTTTATCTTTGGCAAGAAAAGACTTGGTGCAATTGATGAATCGCTTTCTGGCGCCTGGGTTAAAAAGTTAATTTATACTCATTACATTAAAGAACAACATCGCTTTGAGCATAAAATGAGTCGCGTTGCTCGTATGCTGGATACCATAGATGTTAATTGTATTGCACGGCTTGTATCTCCCGAAGAGTTATTACCTTCAGCGGTTCAAAAGAGATTGCCATCAAACTACATTGTTGTGCATGCGCCATCCTCCAACGAAATTAAGCAGTGGCCAGTCTCGTATTGGGTTGAAGTCATCAATCGTCTGATATCTGCAGGTTATAATATTGTCTTATCTGGCGCTAAATTAGAACGAGACGAGACCATTGTTGAACAAATCATTAGCCAAGTTCCTGAATCGAATCAACTGGTCAGTGTTTTGGGGGAATTATCATTAGCTCAAACCTCTGTATTAATAAAACACAGTGATGGTTTTGTTGGACCTGATAGTGGCCCTGGTCACCTCGCATCAGGTTACTCTATCCCAATTGTATCTATTATTAGCGTAGCGCCAGCAAGCATGTGGTCACCTTGGCCATATGAAGAGCCAATTGATGTAACGAACAATTTATACAGCAATGGTGTTAGCTCCCAAAGAGTCGCCAATATTAGACTTGTGCAATCTGAACGTAACTGCGTCCCTTGTTATAAAAACAGATGTCAAATTAGCGATGATGTCTATTCGCCATGCCTTCAAGATATCAAGCCAGATAACGTTGTTTCTGCTGTTCTAGAAATGATGCCATTGGAATCGATCAATGAATAACGCTCTTTCTGCTCCAAAATCTATTTGTATTCTGCGTTTATCTGCCATTGGTGACGTTTGTCATGCCCTTTCTGTGGTGCAACTTATTCAAGCTACCTATCCAGAATGTCAGATCACGTGGGTGATGGGAAAAATCGAAGCTCAATTACTTGGTGATATACCTGGAATTCAAGTTGTAGTGTTTGATAAAAAACGCGGCCTAAAAGGAATGAAAGAAGTATGGAGAGCCCTGCGTTCAACTCGGTTTGATTATTTGCTGCATATGCAAGTTGCATTAAGAGCCAGCCTGTTAACGATCGGAGTAAAGGCAAAAGTAAAACTTGGTTTTAGTTGGACACGTGCCAAAGAGGGGCAGTGGCTCTTTACCAATCGCAAGCTACCAAAAACGGACGCATCTCATGTGTTAGATAATTTCTCTGAATTTGCTTACTTTTTGGGGTGTCCTAAGCAGATACCGACATGGGATCTTGCTTTGTCTGATGAAGACCAAAAACTATCGATGGAGCTTGCGCATGAGCCGTATATTGTTATTAGCCCTGCCGCGAGTAAAGATGAGAGAAACTGGTTAGTTGAGCGCTATGCCGCTGTCGCCGATCACGCTTATCAGTTAGGCTTTAAAGTGGTTTTTTGTGGTGCTCCAACGGATAGAG
>NZ_JBFRVX010000355.1:0-5852 GCF_041475345.1 Vibrio sp. 10N.222.48.A3
CAAAAAAGCCCTCACATTAGAGGGCTCCTAAAGTAATCCGTTAAACGAGCTTACTCGTTAGACACTTTTTTGTGACCTTCTTGCAGGTGAACGAAATCCACTAAGTCGTCGCCAGATACTTGGTATGCCTGACCGAAACCTTTTACGAACAGGCCATTCTCTGCTTTAAGGTTGAATAGAGAAAAATCTTGAAGTTGGCTTAAACCATCAATGATCTCGCCGAAACGCTCTTGCATCTGGCCGATCACTTGAGTCCAAAGCTCCGTTTCACGCTCTACAACACTTGCCTGAGCATCAAACGTTAAACGCTTACGTGCATAAAGCTGCTTCGAGCTCTCTTCGTCTTCAATCATCATCAAAGAGACTTGAGGGTTTGCTTTCAAGTTACGAGCATGACGAGCAATATCAGAAATTAGAACAAAATAACCTTCTTGGTTCTGAACGAAAGGGGCGTAACTTACGTTCGGGCGACCTTCTTCATCAACCGTTGCAAGTTGAAGGGTACGGCGCTCTTGGCGAAACTCTTTGATTTCTGGACCTAGGCGACCTTGTAGGCGTTCTTGTTTTACTTGTTGTTCCATCGATAATTCCTTTCTTCACTTTCTCTTATTTATTATTTTTACCCGAGGTTGAGCGTTCATTAGTAAACTAAGTGGACCTCGAGCATTCATATTTTCTTTAAGCTAGCTGGCAATCTTATTTAAGCTTGATGTTGACTGTACTTAAGCTCGTTCTTTTAGTGCTTTGAAGCGTTCAACTTGGTCGACAATCAGCTCTCGCTTTTCATTGCGACCTAGGTAAATCTTAAAGATGTTCTCGCCTGTTTCACTGAAGAAACCGAAGTAATGACTTTCACGCCCCATGAACGCCTTGCTCACCAAACCAATATGTTTGATGTTATCCAGTTTTAAGTGGCCATGCAGCTCGCCTTCTTTACCCATCAGATTGTAGTAACCACGCGCTACTTTGCCTTTAGGGAACGGCGCCTTTACTTCGAAGATTGAGCCAAATGAATGGATAATTGTGGTCACTGGGCCCCAACCAACCAAACCTTCTAGAATATCTTGAGCACGGCTGCCATCTAACATCACCGCCATGTCTCCAGGAAAAGCAGCGACAACTTCAACCTCTGAAACACCTAGCTTCTCAGCAATCGCTGTAGGAAGCAGTTTTGATTCTTCTTCTAGAATGCGTGCGACACGTTGTTCTAAAGTTTCTGTCATTGCGAATGTTGTATCTGTCATTGAATAAGTTTCCGTATAAACGAGTGATTTACGTAAGTTATAAACTAAAAATTCGAGATTAAGCGTGCTTCAAACTTGCATGCGGGTGAGCACCCAAGCCAGAGGCAGTTGGTGCTGGGTGCAAGGTCTGATACTCAGTGTTAAGCACTTGAATCACACTCTGTGCAAGACTTACCGCCCAGAAGCTGCCAGCTATAGTCAGGCTCAGGTAATCTTCCGAAAGATCAACTAGGCCATTCTTTTCCCAATGTGAAAACAGAGGCTTCAGGTAGTCAAACGTGTCTTGCCCCATAAAACTCGGCAACGTACTTCTTCTTACAACACCAGAATCAAAACCGGCTTTCAATGAAGAGAAGATTGGCTCTAGTGAGCTTTGCTTGGTCATCATGGCTATTGGCAATTGACCTTGCTTTATAGACTCCATGTAGCTGTCTAAAGTTCGATGTTGCATCACACCATGACCACCGATGTTGCCACCAGCGCCACAACCAATGGGTAGAACTTCGGCATAAGTTTTCGCTAAGCTGTTGTAAATGCTGCGTTCGCGGTTATCACGAGTCCAGTGATTCACGCTCAGTTGCTTAACCTTGTGCTTTGCCATGAACTCAACGCCCGCCAAGTACATACTCGCCTTATCTGGCGTATTAGCAGGTGGTGGGATTTTTCCTTTCTCAACAAGATTAAGCATAGGCGCGTTGCCCGAAACAATCAGTTGGTAGAGGTCAATACCGTGTGCGCCAGTCGACATGTAGTCTTCTAAATCTTGTTGAAATACTTCCATAGACTGGTGTGGCAACCCGTATAGCAAATCAAGAACGATAGGCGCTTGTTCAGTGCGACTCAGTGAACTGATACGTTCCAACACAACTTCTCGGTCATCCAAGCGCTTAGCACTGCGTCGAACTTGAGTATTGAAACTTTGAATCCCGAATGAGAAACGATTGAAGCCACCTTCCAGCGAACGAGCAAACATCTCGTCGCCAAATCGATTAATCCGCCCTTCTAAGGTCATTTCCACATCGTTCGCTAATGGGAAGTGTTGACGAATAGCCTTACCTAACAGCTCAACTTGTAGAGGAGATAAATCGGTGGGTGTTCCACCACCAATATAGACGGCGTGAAATAGTCCAGACTGAGCCCAAGAGGTTTTGGCTTTTTGCATTAGCTCAACCATCAGTGCATCAAAATACTCATCCACTAATTTACGGCTTGCGGCATTTTGGAAGAAATTGCAGAACGTACAACGCACGCGACAAAAAGGAATATGGATATACAAACAACGTTTATCCTGTTTCTTTCCTTCACTCAGCATCAATTCATCAAAGATTTCCAATTTCTTGCTCGGGTCGACCGGGATTGAGCTTCCCCCAGCATGTGCAGATTGCTTTTTGGCAAATGCAAAACGAAGTGGGTCTGGGCTAGAAATGCCCAGAATTGATTCATCAAACTTATGTATATCAACGCTCATATAATCTCTCTAAACACTTATATAGCAAAGCCTGGAAGACTGTTTGCTAAAACTGAGAGAATCATAAATAGACGCAAATGATAATGCAATTGATAATTGATCTTATTTAGATTCTAAGCAATAATCCGATACATATTTTAGATTTGGTGAAGGATTGAATGTGAACGTACCTAGATATGTTATTGCAGGCGGTGCATCGTTAGTGATTCATGCGGCGATGTTATTTGTCGCTCAAGAATCCAAAGTCTTTGCAATGCCTGCAGGTAGCCAATCGAACACGGTATCGATCAACTTCACTCCAAAGAGCGCTCCCTCACAAGATCAGAAAAAAACCGTTACAGAGCCAGTTGAGCCTGAGCCAATCAAGGAAACGGTCTCACACCCAGAACCTAAACCTGTCGAACCGAAAGCAGTAGAGCCAAAGCAAGCTAAACCTGCACCAAAGAAAAAAGCGATCACCAATAAACCTCAGCCCAAGAAAGTAGAGAAAAAGGTTGTGGAGAAGACAGCCGAGAAAAAGCCGATTCAAAAAAAACCGGTGACTCAACCAGAAAAGCTGGCCGACAAAAAAGTCGATAAAAATATGGACGAGTCCGCCAACCAACCTCGACAAGTTAATCAAGGCGTATCTAACCAAGAGCCGGTGTTAATCACTAGGCCCTCTTTTTCAGCTCGTCCAACACCACCAAGCTACCCACGCCAAGCAAGGCGCCGAGGCGTTGAAGGTGTCGCAACTTATGAGATCTGGTTAGATGCTGAAGGAAAACAAATTAAACAGGCATTAGTCAACTCATCAGGCGCACTAATGCTCGACAACGCTGCCTTGAAAGCCATTAAGAAATGGAAGTTCTCACCTCATACTGTAAATGGTCGAGCAATTGCTCACCGTGTGCAAATACCTGTTCGTTTTAAGTTGGATTAACCATGCAACAAATCAGTTACTTACAAGATCAACTTGGCCTAATGACATGGCCTCTTCTAATCTGTTCAGCATTAACAGCAATGATCATCGCAGAGCGTATCTTCCAAGTCATGCTAAGCATTGGGGTTGGCAAACGCGCTATTCGTCATGAACTCAATCAGATTTCACCAACCAATAGCAAAGAAATCGAAGCATTAGCACAATCTATTTCTGGTAAACGACCTCTGCTGTACAAGGGCGTGTCGATGCTGCTTGCTCACCACTCTTTCTCAAAAGGTTTACGTGAAGATGCAGCAGGGATTTGGCTACAAGAGAAACGCCACCAGCTTCATGCTGGTTTAAGACTGCTTGGCTTGATCGGCGTCATCAGTCCGCTAATTGGCCTGCTTGGCACAGTACTTGGGCTTATTGAGATGTTTAAAGGCGTTGCCGCTACAACAGGCAGCATCACACCTAATGATTTGGCAGACGGCCTTGGATTAGCAATGAGAACCACTGCTGCGGGTTTGATGATTGCGCTTCCTGCGATTTCAGGAGCACAACTACTCGGGCTATGGGCCGATCGAGTGCTAGCTCAGTTAGAACACACTCTGAATTATGTGAATGTTTGGCTAGAAGGCATGTCAATTCAAACCAGTCAGTCTGGCGACACTCAAGCTACTCCTGTCAGCAAAGCCTCTATCGGTGATGTGAGCCAAGCATGATTAAAACGCCACACTCATCTCAAACACAGAGCTTAGTTCCGGATTTAACACCCTTACTGGACATTATATTTATCGTGATGGTTTTCCTTTTGCTGACAGCATCAGTGAAGTTGGAGTCATTAGAAGTGGAGCTTCCGAGTTCTGATATTAAAAACGTTTCTGAAGTTCATAAAGATTCAATTAGCGTCAATATCTTAGATCACGAACCTTACTGGGCGATCAACGGCCAAGAGTACATCGACTGGGAAAATTTTAAGATCGCACTGTTAGAAGAAACGGGCACATCGGATAAGAAGCCAATCATCATTGGCGCCGATAAAGCAGCTAACGTAGAGAACTTAGTGAAGTTGTTGTCGTTCTTACAAGAAAACGGCATTCCAGCAACCCAACTACTCACGGAGGAAGGCTAGAACGACTCTTAAATTTTCATGAGACCTAGCACCTTTTATGAGATTGGACTCTTGATTGATAAGACCAAATAACCAAAGCCAGCTCTCTATCAATTCAAACTCAACATGCGGACAGGCTGTTCACAAAGCATCTTCGCGATTACGTTCCATCAAAAGAAAGTACAAATAAATTATTATGAAAGACTTAAAAGTGCTCAATAAATTAAAGAACAACAAACATTTACTCGCAATAGCGGCGATGGGGTTGGTACTTGCTGCGCCTATCGCCAACGCTGACGACGTAAAACAACTTAGAATCATCAGTGCTGGCAGTGCCGTTACCGAATTAGTTCTTGCTCTGGGTGCTGAAGAGCAGTTGATTGCAATTGATGTGACCAGTCGCTTACCTCAATCAAAAAAGCTGCCAAAGATTGGTTATCACAGAAACCTTTCTGCAGAAGGATTGATTGCCTTATCGCCAACCACACTGATTGGCTCAGATGAGATGGGGCCAGACAATGCCATTTCTCAATTAAAATCTGTGGGTATCGATGTCGAGATCGTTAACACCGAAGCAAACGTTGAAGGGCTACTAAAGCGAATCGACCAAATAGCTAAGATAACGCATACCGAAGATCACTCACAGCAAGTGAAAGCCGAAGTGAATCAAAAAATCGCAGCACTGAAAGCGAATCAAGTACCAAACAACGAAGCGAAGAAAGTTCTGTTCCTATTACTGCATGAAGGCCGTCCTGCAAATGTTGCTGGCGGTGAAACATCACCCAACGCGATCATTGAACTGGCTGGCGGTGTTAACCCTGCGGCTCAAAGCCTAACGTCATACAAGCCATTATCGATGGAATCACTGGTAGAAATGCAACCAGATGTGATTTTAGTCAGTGGCCGTAGCTACCAGAAAATGGGCGGCGCTGATGCCATTCTTAAATCGTTACCTATGCTAGCGGCAACGCCAGCAGGCATGAACAAGCAAATCATTACCGTAAAGGGCAGCGCTCTAGTTGGAGGGCTTGGTCTTGAAAGCCTTTCTGAAGCGAAGCGATTAAACGCACTTATCTACCCGTTATAGCTTATCTACCCGCTATAGCTTATCTACCCGCTATAGCT
>NZ_JBFRVX010000356.1:0-1391 GCF_041475345.1 Vibrio sp. 10N.222.48.A3
GACTACATCGCGATGGGTCACTATGTTCGTCGTACTTTCCCAACACAAGAAGAGCTAGACGCTGGTGCGAAGCCAGAAATGCTACGCGGCCTAGACGGCAATAAAGACCAAAGTTATTTCCTTTATACGCTAAGCTCAGATCAAGTGGCACGCAGCCTATTCCCTGTGGGTGAATTAGAGAAGCCAGAAGTACGACGTATTGCTGAAGAGCAAGACTTGATCACTGCGAAAAAGAAAGATTCAACAGGCATCTGCTTTATTGGTGAGCGAAAGTTCACTGAGTTCTTAGGCAAATACCTACCCGCTCAACCGGGAAACATCGAGACACCAGAAGGCCAAGTTATTGGGCAACACCAAGGCTTGATGTACCATACGCTAGGCCAACGTAAAGGCCTGCATATCGGTGGTACCAAAGGTGGCGGCGGTAATGAAGAACCATGGTTTGTTGGTGAAAAAGATCTTAAACGTAATGTTCTGATCGCGGTACAAGGTAAAGACCACCCTCTTTTAAAATCAGAAGGTTTGATCGCTTCTCAGCTTCATTGGGTTAATCGCACACCAATTACTGAAGTTATGACGTGCACGGTAAAAACACGTTACCGTCAGACCGATATTCCTTGTACAATCATCCCAATTGATGACGAGAACATTAAGGTTATTTTTGACGAACCACAAATTGCGGTGACCCCAGGTCAATCAGCAGTGTTCTACCTAGACAACGTATGTCTTGGTGGTGGTATCATTGAAAAGCGCATCTAACCAATAATCGAACGACAAACAATAGAAGACAACTAGGAGTTACTACGTGGCTAATACACTTTATGACCGTACTATTGCTTTCGCTGGAATTTGCCAAGCTGTGGCTTTGGTTCAACAAGTAGCGAAAGACGGCCATTGTGATAAAGATGCCTTCGAAGCTTCACTCAGTGCCATTTTAAATACCAATCCAGCGAACACCGTGGGTGTCTTTGGACGTGAAGCGAACCTAAAGCTTGGCCTTGAGTGCTTAGTAAAAGGTATCGATAGTACTCCCGCTGGTAGCGATATTACTCGCTACATCATCAGCTTGATGGCACTTGAGCGTAAGCTATCTTCTCGTAACGACTCTATGTCTCAGCTTGGCGATCGTATTCAAACTGCAGAACGTCAAACTGAACACTTTGATCTGTTTGACGAGCAAATGATCAGCAACCTAGCCAGTATCTACCTTGATGTTGTGAGCCCTATCGGCCCGCGTATTCAGGTTTCTGGGACGCCAGCTGTACTTCAACAGACGTCGAGCCAGCATAAGGTTCGTGCCCTGCTGCTATCAGGAATTCGAAGCGCTGTGTTATGGCGTCAAGTTGGCGGTAAACGTCGCCACCTTATCTTCGGTCGCAAGAAGATGATCG
>NZ_JBFRVX010000357.1:0-3538 GCF_041475345.1 Vibrio sp. 10N.222.48.A3
CAACAGTGACGGGCGTGAAGCCTGCGGTTGACAGCCAAGGCACGCAAGTGGATGAAGGCGAAGGCGCGGTGTTTGAGGTGAGCTTATCGAACCCAAGTTCGACGGACATGACGTTTGATTTTGCGTTGGCCGAAGGCACTGCGATAGAGGCGGACTTTGATAAAGACCCAAGCAACGTGACGTTCAGCAACGGCGTAACGTACGATCCCGTGACTAAGCAAATCACGGTTCCAGCGGGCGTGACGACATTTACGGCGACCGTGGCGACGACTCGAGACACGATTGACGAAGCGAACGAGACGTTCACGTTAACCGTGGGCACTCAAAGTAACACGGCCACCATCATTGATCATGACGTAACTATCAAAGTCCATGATGCTGCGCCTGTCGATGAAGGAGATAAAGCATCCTTTAAAGTGACATTAAATGAAGCCTCTTCTGAAAAACAGTATGTTAAATTTGAAGCGACAACGAATGGTTACGATACCGAATTTGATGATATTGATACCAATAGCCTAACTTACGAATACAAAGATGCTAACGGTGTATTCCAAGTTGCTAACGTCGTTAACGGTTATGTAGAAATTCCGGCAGGAAGAACTGAGCTTCGTGTAACGGTTCAAACCGTGCAAGACGATAAATTTGAATGGACTGAACGTTTTGGACTACACATTGTAGATACAAAATCTCAGGTCGGCGGAACGTCAAGTATTGATGAAGCTAATTCTGATCTGAAAGGTCAGGGTACAATCAAGTTAGATCATACAGATAACCCTACGCTTACATTGACGAATGCTAATGCTGTTGATGAAGGAAGCACGGCCGTATTTGATGGGCAACTATCGAAGGTGTCTGAAGCGTCGATTGAGATGAAAGTCGAGTTTGAATTTTCTAATGGCGTTGGTAAAGCAAACTTTGAGGATTTAGCCGTAGACAGTAGTAAGCCGTTTTCTGGGGTTACAGTCACTTATGTTTCTGGCGGAGTGATTAAGACTATTCCGGTAAATGAAGTGGATGGTACATTCACGCTTCCTGCGAAAGTTACGGATTTCAAAGTTAATGTAGATACAATAAATGACAACCGTTTCGAAACATCTGAAGACTTTGGGATTAAGTTGAGTGAGATACCTTTCCAATCTTCAACAGATGCTAGTAAGGATGTAATCATTAATCACGGTCAGCACGGTGTTAGCGCGTCGGGTTCTATAAACGAAGACGCTGCTGATAAACCAACTGTAAATGTTGCCAATGCTCGTTCGGTAATTGAGGGTGGGACCTTAGAGTATAGCGTTTTACTTACTGGTTCTTCTGATGTAGACGTAACATACTCAATAAACCTCCCTAATAGTAGTGACGTTAAAAAATCAGACATTTCGTTTACTAATGGCGTCACATTGAGCGCCGATGGACAATCTATTGTCGTGCCTAAAGGCGTATATTACTTTAAAGTTATCGTTCCTACATTAGATGACGTTCTTGTAGAAAATACTGAAAATTATACGATTACTATTGGCAGAGACACTGGCACAGGTTTTATACTCGATAATGAAGTTGCACCTGTAATCAAAAACCAATCAGTTAGCGTTTCAGAAGAAGGCCTAAACGGTGGTATCACTGATACTATTGGGTTACCTACTGACTCTACGGATGGTCACTCTATACAAGGTAATCTTGTTATTACTGACGCTAATAACAACTTGTCTGACACTGTGTTTAGTGAAACAAGCTCAATCAACATTACAACATCGACCGGTCAGCCTTTGACATCAGAAGGGCATACTATTGATTGGGCGGTATCGCCTGATGGTCATGCACTTACTGGTACTGCTAACGGAAAAGTTGTTATTGAAGCAACATTGGATAGAAATGGTCACTACGACATACAATTGAAAGCTCCGGTAGATCACCCCAATACTAATGGCGAAGACAATCTAGTCATTCAGATCCCGGTCATTGCTAAAGACACTTCGGGGCTTAAGAGTTCAGGGGGGCAAATTACGATTTCGATTGAAGATGATCAGCCTGTTGCAACAGCTATTGATGTGCCAGTTACCCCAGAAACAAAATCAGATACGAATATTCAGTTGGTAATCGACGTGTCTGGCTCTATGGGCTACGATTCTGGCGTTGCTGGTAAGACTCGTTTAGCTATTTTAAAAGAGTCTCTTGCTAAGATGCTCCAGCAATATGACACGCTTGGCGATGTAAAAGTCCAAATAGTGACATTTACCGGCAACGCTAAACTCATACATGACGGTAGTAAATCTTGGTTCTCTGTTAGTGAAGCTATTACAGAAATCAATAAGCTAAAACCTAAGAATAATACTGATTATGATGATGCTTTACGTAAAGCCCGTACTTCATGGGACCATGACGAAGATAGTAAGCTCCCTGATGCGAATAACGTCAGTTACTTTATTACTGATGGAATTCCAAACCAAGATGATAGGATAGATTATTGGGAAGCGAAAACTTGGACTAAACATTTAGATGATAATGGTATTACTTCTCAAGCTATAGGTATAACGGGAGGTTATCTTGACAAAGGCCAAATTGATTTGGTTTCTCACGATGGTCTGACGGGAACAGACTCTTCAGCGATAGTTATTGATTCGTCGAGCCAACTAACAGATATATTGACCCAGCCAATAATTCAAACCGTTAATGGTTCATTGGTAACTAATGGTGGCTTTGGCGCTGATGGTGGTTATGTTAGTCAGTTAGTTATTGATGGCGTAACTTTTAATTTTGATGGTTCAACTATCAGTTCTACAGGACAGAACTCTAAGATCAGCTTTACCAAAAATGAATCAACAAACGAGTTAAAAGTTACGGTCGATGGCAAGTACACTTTGAGTATCGATATGGATACGGGTTCGTACAAATTTGGTGGCAAACCACAAGCTAGACCTGAAACCGTAGACTTCGATTACACATTGAAAGATGGTGATGGTGATACAAGCACTAGCAATATTTCATTTGATGTAATGGGTTCAAAAGGCAGCGTAGATGTGTCGTCTACAGGCAAGATGATCGATTCTGTTAAAGTTCTTCATGATAATTTGAGTTGGATAGGATCACCTGCAGTAACCAATGGACAAGCGGGTTACAACAAGATTGTAGACAATGTTGATATCAACAAAGGTGTTTCAATCAATGTTGGTGATGCTGGCGATGCTGTTTGGACTGGCCAGGGTGACGATGTCATTTATCTTGGTGATAGTCATGCTGTCTTGGACCAAAATACTGGGCAAGCGTCTAACCAAGATGCGATAAACACTTATATTAAAGATGTTTTCACTCAAGGTCGCGATTCGAACGTAATACTTAACCCTAACCAAGGTGAAGATAGTGAGATAGCTGCTACTAATAACAGTACAGCAAACTTGGATGTTGCTCATGGTGGCGGCGGTAGTGACTATATCTACGGAGAAGGTGGCTCAGACGTTATATTCGGCGGGTCAGGCGATGACGTCATTGATGGCGGTGAAGGTAACGATGGTCTTCGAGGCGGTACGGGTCACGATACACTTAGAGG
>NZ_JBFRVX010000358.1:0-3404 GCF_041475345.1 Vibrio sp. 10N.222.48.A3
TGAGGTTTAGCGTTGTAATTATGAGGTTTAGCGTTGTAATTACAGGGTTTTCGGACATTTTCCCCCATCAGGTTTTTTCTTCAGATTGATGATCATTTTCCTCTTCGCACTTTTTGCTATTTTTGATTCCTAATATATCTCCCGACTACGCAAAACATGAATACTCACTTTTACATTTCTGAATAATAAAGTTGTTGTGTCGCTAATTTAACGCAAATATAATTGATAATAGTTCTCACTTGCGTTACAAGTTTGTTGTCAAAGCAATGACAGACTTTAAATTATCGTTATTTAGCCGTTGTGTACGCCCCATGCTCATCTATGAGTAATGTGACTTTTATTGTCATGAGTGGTGGTTTGTATCCTTGGCAAAGGAAGACACATGAAGAAAACAATCAATTCAGTTCGTCAGTTATTGGGTGGGCTTGCTATCGCTCTTGCATCATCATTGATAATGACCGCTCAAGCGGAAACAATCACTATTGAACACGTAAAGGGCACGGTGCAGTTTACCGAAGTACCACAGCGCGTTGTAGTACTTGGCTTTGGTAGCTTAGATGTGCTTGATCAGATTGGTATACAGCCAGTTGGCGCGCCTCACAGCCTAATGCCTGACTATCTAGCTTCGTACAAAGATACGACGGCAAATACGGGCTCATTGAGTGAACCTGATTTTGAAGCTATCTACATGCTGAAGCCTGACATCATCATTGCCGAAAACCGTATGCTTAAGGTTTACGATCAACTAGCAAAAATAGCTCCGACCATCATGTTCTCTATTGAAGGTGACAAATACTGGGCTGATGCTCAGCAAAACTGGCGCGCGTTAGGCAAGCTCTTCGGTAAGCAAGCTAAAGTAGAAGCGCTCATTAAAGAGACTCAAGCGTCTATCACGGCGGTTAACGACAAAGTCGCGTCTGACGAAACGTCAGCAATGATGCTAATGAACAACGGCAACAACATTGCGATGTTCAATAAGGGCAGTCGCTTCTCAATCATCTTTGATGACTTTGGCTTTGTGGAGTCAAAGAGTGCGACAGTGGCTCCGATTAAAGGGAATCACGGCAATCTAATCTCGTTTGAATATATTGCTGACGCAAAACCTGAAGTGCTTTACGTGCTTGACCGCGAAAAAGCGATCGGTAAGTCAGAAGGGCGCGCACAACAGCTGTTTGACAACCCACTGGTTGCAGCAACACCTGCAGCGCAGCAAGGCAACATCGTTTACCTTGATTCAAGTGCTTGGTATCTGGTAGGTGGCGGCGTAACAGCGATTCACAGAATGTTGGGTGACATTGAACGTACGATTCAATAGTTACTAGTCATCAGATTCTCGGGCTTATAAGAGTGTTCTTATAAGCCCTTTTTCACTTTTTTATACGGTCTCCCCGATCCTACCTTTAGTATTACTTCTATGTTAAAACCCATTGCAGCTGCTGTATTTCTTGTTGTGTTATGCGTTGCGTCATTAATGATTGGAGTCGCTGAGATCAGTTTTAGCGATTTTTTCAATGGCAACCAACACGCCAACTCTATTTATGTTGTTAGTCGGATCCCTCGACTGTTCGCGATTGTGCTTGCCGGTGCTGGCTTGAGTGTTGCTGGCTTGATAATGCAACAGATTGTTCAGAATAAGTTTGCTGCACCTTCTACGATGGGCACGATTGATTGCGCCATGTTGGGGTACATCGTCGGTATTCTGGTGCTGGGTAATGCCGCTCAATGGAGCTACTTAGGCTTTATCTTTGCGTTTGCGGTGTTAGGCACCATGCTATTGGTCCGCTTTCTACAACACTTGAAGTTCAAGAATGCGGTGTTGGTACCTTTGATTGGCATCATGTATGGCAACGTTATTTCCTCTCTAACAACCTTTATCGCTTACAAATACGATTTAGTACAAACCATGTCAGCTTGGACGATGGCGAACTTTGCGAGTGTATTGCAAGGCAGCTATGAAATCCTTTACCTCGCGGTTCCTGCATGTGTGTTGGCTTATTACTTTGCGAGTCAGTTCAGTGCGGCAAGTATTGGTGAAAGCTTCGCAAAAAACATTGGCCTCAATTATCAGAAGATCGTCTTCATTGGTGTGGCATTGGTTGCTATCTGCGCCTCTTCTGTAGTGATGATCGTCGGTGTTATCCCATTCCTTGGCCTTATCGTGCCGAATATCGTGTCGCTGATGATGGGCGATAACATGAAGAAGATTCTGCCTTGGACAGCCTATTGGGGCGTGATCTTGGTATTGGTTTGTGACTTGTTAGCTCGAATCGTCATCTTCCCTTATGAGATACCAATCTCGATGGTAATCAGCATCTTTGGTGGCTTGATTTTTATCTACCTAATCATGAGAGACAAGTCGAATGCGTGATTCAGTAAAAATTGCGATTCTGGCTATCGCGTCTTTGGGGATGGCGGCAGTATTTGTGGGGCAAGGACTTACGTGGGATAACTACGAGTTCTTCTTATCTTTGCGACTACCAAAACTGCTGTCGATTGTGTTGGCGGCGGTGGCGATCTCTGCATCGTCATTGGTGTTCCAAACCATCACTAATAATCGAATTCTAACCCCATCCATCTTGGGCTTTGACAGTCTGTATATGCTGGTTCAAACGGTGCTTCTGTTTGTGTTTGGCAGTACCAGTTTCTGGGTGATTGATTCAATCGCAAACTTTTCATTGTCTGTGACTGTGATGATCTTGTTCTCGTTTGCGCTGTTCCATTTTTACTTCAAGAGCAAGCGAAACAACGTATTTACACTGTTGTTGATTGGTATTGTGTGCGGCAGCGTATTCTCAAGCTTGGCTAACTTCCTTGCGATGTTGATTGACCCGAACGAGTTTGCCGTGCTGCAAAATGTGATGTTCGCGAGCTTCAATAACGTGAAAGGTGAACTGGTTTACCTCAGCCTTATTCCACTGGGTTTGAGCTTGCTTGGCCTGTGGTTGTTGGCTCCCAAGCTTGATGTGCTTTGGCTTGGTGTTGATAACGCGACAAGCTTGGGCGTTAACACCAAGCGATTGACTCAGATTACCTTAGTGATTGTGTCAGTGATGGTCGCAGTATCGACGGCTTTGGTTGGCCCTGTGCTGTTCTTTGGTTTAATCACCGTGAGCTTAGCTCGTCAGATATTCAAATCTTATCAACATCGTGTGCTTATCATCGCGAGCAGTTTGTTAGCGGTCGTTCTATTGGTTTCAGGCCAATGGTTCATTGAAAAAGTAATGGCGTTTGAAACCACTGTGAGCGTGATCATTAACTTGGTCGGCGGTTTGTATTTTATGTTCTTGTTGTTACGCACCAGAATTCAGTAAAGGTAATAAGTAGTGATTAAATTAACAGGTTTGAGTAAGAAGTATGGCAAGACACTTGTGGTGGATGATGCCAGTGCCATGTTCCCTAAAGGG
>NZ_JBFRVX010000359.1:0-5072 GCF_041475345.1 Vibrio sp. 10N.222.48.A3
ACCAACCAACAAGCAGCTAAGCAACTAAGTTAGCTAAGTAAATTCAGAGGGCGTTAGTTTACCAAATTGTCATCTTCACCATATTCAAACGCTCGAATCACCTGCTTCACACCAGAGATATTACGCGCAACTTCTGTCGCGATATCAGCGTGTTCCCGAGAAACTAATCCAAGCAGAAATACTTCTGAATCTTCAGTAATGACTTTGACTTTGATACCGTTAAGCTCAGACTTGGCAAGTAGGGCAGACTTCACTTTAGTGGTAATCCAACTGTCTTTGCTGATAGCACTAACAGACAGTGGCTCTTTCACTCGGATCTGGTTGTGTATACTTTCAACTCCCGTTACTGCTTTAGCTTGGCTTTCAAAAGCACGACGTTCAGCATCTGTCGTTGCTTGCCCCATCAGAACTACTGAACCACGGTAAGAGCTTGCTGTGATACTGACATTGCCGCGAAATGGCGGTTTATTGGTCATAGCTGCAACTTCAAATTCGATATTGTTGTCGCTCCAAATCTCTTTGGTGGTTCGTGTATCTGTGACTAGATTTGCAGTAGTTGCTGCACCAGCAATGAAAAGACCAGCACAACCAGATAACGACAGTGTAAGTAGCGAAACACTAATCAGCTTAAGCAGCTTCATAGAAGTTAATGATTTCATCGTGATGCTCCGTATATCACTCTTCGTGAGCTGGGAAGAGTACTTGATCGATTAGGTCACATAAGCAGTGTAGTGTCACCATGTGTACTTCGTGGATACGTGCTGTACGGTGTGAGGGAATACGAATTTCTACATCGTGCTCACCAAGCAGGCCAGCCATTTCACCACCATCTTTACCAGTAAAGGCGATGATTGTCATATCACGTGTTACCGCAGCTTCCATTGCTTTGATGATATTTTTACTGTTACCACTAGTAGATATAGCCAGTAAAATATCGCCAGTTTGACCAAACGCGCGCACTTGCTTAGAGAAGATCTCTTCGTAGTGGTAGTCGTTTGCCACCGCCGTTAGTGTGGTGTTATCAGCAGTGAGAGCCATTGCTGGAAGGCTAGGACGCTCGGTTTCAAAGCGATTAAGTAGGCAAGAGACAAATTGCTGAGCATTCGATGCCGAACCACCGTTACCACAACAAAGAATCTTGTTTCCGTTAAGCAGGGTTGCAACCATTGCTTGAGCGGCATGCGTGATTGCGTCTGGCAGAGCTTCTGCCGCCGCAATTTGGATTTGAATACTTTCTGTAAAACTTTCTTTGATGCTGTCTAGCATGTTTATCCTTGGGTAATCGCGTTTTGAATCCAGTCGATAGTGTCATTCGGCCCTTCGATGGCAATGATATCAAACCTGTAATCTGTAGAGTGTACCGACAAGCCTTGCTGCATAAGCCAAACATTGGCTGTTTTGAGTAGCTTTTGTGACTTTTTGGCTGTCACCATTTCAGCGGCATGTCCGTAGCGTGTTTGCTTGCGGTATTTTACCTCAGTAAACACAACCGTATTGTTATGGCGCATTATAAGATCAATTTCGCCACACTTTGCTATGAAGTTTTCTTCAATTAACGATAAACCGTGGCGAACTAAATAATTCTTTGCCACGGTCTCGTATTTATCACCCACTTGTTTGTGGGTGATTGTTGGCTTGGATAGGAACTTACGGCTAAAAAGCCCCATGCTCTGCCCAGCTGATTTCACGTTGAACCACACAGTTGTTGTCGATGGTTAATACGCCGGTTTCACCTGTAATACTGTAATCTTGTACGGCTTTCATCTGTGGTAGTGCATCCATTAGATAGTATGCATCCATTCCTAGAGCTTGTAGACGCTTTTGGCTGTTCGAGTGTGAAGGCCATAGGTCATTAAGCGCTTTGTTAAGCTCGTTTTTGTTCTCGACTAATAGCGGGATATCGCTGTAGAAGACACCCGTTAGGTCTTCATATTGCTTGTCACCGCTGTTGCTGCGTGAGTTTGAAAACAGTGCAGGTTGGCTAGCATCAGGGTTAATTGCAACTTCAATGAAGGGTTTGATGAGTGTTAGCTCTGAGTTCTTAGCGACAATGTAGACAGAATCGATATCACGACGACTGCGTGGCTCTGTTTCTAGGTCTAGGTTAAGTAGTCCATCCATTTGAGCGATACGTTGTTGGCTCTCTTGTAAACCGAAAATCTGATTCACATTACGCTGCAGTTGGCGTTTGTCA
The DNA here is from genome assembly GCF_041475345.1 of Vibrio sp. 10N.222.48.A3. Classification (NCBI taxonomy): domain Bacteria; kingdom Pseudomonadati; phylum Pseudomonadota; class Gammaproteobacteria; order Vibrionales; family Vibrionaceae; genus Vibrio; species Vibrio sp. 10N.222.48.A3. The sequence goes on from NZ_JBFRVX010000359.1 coordinate 2,195, forward strand.
GAGAAGAAGCTGATTGCAACGTCGTTGTTGCTGTATTTCTGCCACTCTTCGTTAAATGCTTGCTTAACGCGGTCACCTAAGCGTCCTTTGGGTGCAAGAATTAGTGGGTACTTATAGCCTTGTGCAAAAAGGTGTTTCGCAGCCTGAGCGACTTCTTGTTCTGGCGATAAAGCGAGATAACAAATATTAGTATCTGGTTCTAGCTGAGTTGGAATATTAAGAGCTAATGCTGGAATCGAGTTTTCGTGGTTTTTCTGCGCTTGTTGAAGCTTGGTGATATTGCTCTTAATCAGAGGGCCAACGATGAAATCAACGTTATTCTCTTCCAGTTTCGCTTTAATTTCAGCGGCACTTTGTACGTTGGTATCCATTACCGTCAGAGTTGCATCTTCTTCACGCTCTTTGTCATTCATCATCGCAAAGATGAAACCATCACGCACAAGTTGTGCTTGCTTACCGTACTTACCTGTTAGCGGCAGCAGCAGCGCAGTGCTGGTTGGTTTGCTGATCTCTAGTGCCAAGATGTCGGTGATCGCTTGAGGTGTGTAAGTAGCCGCAGGGTGCTGAGGATTCTCGGCTAACCAATCAGCCAGGGTTTCCTGTAGGTTTGGAAGGTTCGAATTCAGCGTCTTCATGTAGATAGCCAGTTGCAACCAACCTGAAAGCACATCTTCTGTCGGCGATGTTTTCAGTTCTAGAATCTCGTATTGAGAGTAGCTATTCAGGTTCTGCCAAATACGGTCGGCCGTTCGCTGTTGGCTTTCGTCGCTAGCGTCCAGATATTCAGAATAAAGGACTAACTCACGGCTCGCTTCGAAATACTCATTCTGTATTTCAGAAATGTTGGCGCGTAACTCGTGATAATCTTTCCATTGCTCGTTCGGAAGCGTCCACCAAGGCTGAAAGTTCAGTTGGCTGTACGCTTGCTGTGGTTGCGAGTTATTCACCAGCAGTTGAGCGCGAGCTAGTTGCCATTCTGCTTGTTGAACTTCACTCAGCTCTTGTTTGGCTAAGCGTTTGATCAGCAGAGTCGCTTGATCGGTTTTTCCAGCTTGCACAGAAGCCTTAAGCGCCATGATTAACCAGTCGTTTTGTAGACTTCCTTTGCTACTATCCGCCTGCATCATGTAACTTTCAGTTGATTGCGCTGGATCTAGTGTAATATCAACACGCGTTGGTGCTTGAGGACCTGAAGAACAAGCCGCCAATGTAATTGCTAATGCAATTGGAGTGAGTAAGCGTGGTACACTGAGTCTCTTATGGTTCATCGTTGCCATGAGTTCTTTAAATTCCGTATAAATTTGTATCTATATTAATCGTTGAAGTGATGGTAAACAAATGACAGATAACAAAACCTTGCTCACAGAGAGCCCAACTCTCTATATTGTGCCAACCCCAATCGGAAATTTGGGAGATATCACTCAAAGAGCAATTGAAATTTTATCAAGTGTCGATGTTATTGCAGCCGAAGACACACGCCACACGGGTAAGCTGCTTGCTCACTTCAATATATCAACCAGAACGTTCGCTTTACATGATCATAATGAACAAACTAAAGCACAAGTTCTAGTCGAAAGGTTATTAGAAGGTCAGTCTATCGCATTAGTCTCTGATGCGGGTACTCCTTTAATCAGTGATCCAGGTTACCATCTTGTCTCACAATGTCGTCAAGCGGGTGTGAGAGTTGTGCCACTTCCTGGTGCTTGTGCTGTGATTACCGCACTAAGTGCGTCTGGTTTGCCGTCTGATCGTTTCAGCTTTGAAGGTTTCTTACCGCCAAAGAGCAAAGGTCGTAAAGACAAGTTCTTAGAGATCGCAAAAGCAGAACGCACGTGTATCTTCTACGAATCTCCGCACCGTATTACTGATTCTCTACAAGACATGCTAGAGATCTTAGGCCCAGATCGTGAGGTTGTGTTGGCGCGTGAGCTAACCAAAACCTTCGAAACCATCCAAGGTCTGCCACTTGGTGAACTTATTGAGTGGATTGAAGAAGACGCAAACCGTAAACGCGGTGAGATGGTATTGTTAATTCACGGTCACCGTGAAGAAGCGAGCACAGAGTTGCCAGACGAAGCGACTCGCACGCTGGGTATTCTAACCAAAGAACTGCCCCTTAAAAAAGCAGCGGCGATGACGGCAGAAATCTACAACCTGAAAAAGAACGCTTTATACAAATGGGGCCTAGAGCATCTAGACAACTAGATACCTCTTTATAGACTAGGTACCTATTTATAGAGTAGCTAACCTGTATTGACAAGCTTATGAGGAGTGATGGTAATACCGTCGCTCCTTTTTTTGTGCTTGGATTGTGTGAAATTCGTTCACTTGCTTAATGGTTTGCAGCATATTTGTGATCTCGCTAGACACTGCACACTAATCTCTATACAATCCGCCCTCGGAGTTGAACGGGTAATCGCTGCTTTGCTGATGTCCTTCGGGAGACTGACGTTGAGGTCCTTCGGGAAACTGACGTTGAAGTCCTTCGGGAGACTGGTAGAGGGGAGGAACGTCCGGGCTCCATAGAGCAGGGTGCCAGATAACGTCTGGGGGGCGCGAGCCCACGACAAGTGCAGCAGAGAGAAGACCGCCGATGGCCTCATTTCTTCGGAAGAGGCACAGGTAAGGCTGAAAGGGTGCGGTAAGAGCGCACCGTGCGACTGGCAACAGTTCGTAGCAAGGTAAACTCCACCCGGAGCAAGATCAAATAGGCCCTCGCATTGCGCTGCTCGCGTATGGGGGCGGGTAGATTGCTTGAGCCTGTGAGCGATTGCAGGCCTAGACGAATGGTTACCGCCGCGCAAGCGGAACAGAACCCGGCGTATGTGTCAACTCCACCTATATAAAGAACCCATCATTACTTAACGGTAGTGATGGG
>NZ_JBFRVX010000360.1:0-5660 GCF_041475345.1 Vibrio sp. 10N.222.48.A3
TTAATATTCAGTATCAAATTTTACTTAAACATATCTATACTAGATATTAATTCGACAGAATTACCCTACACATAGATAAAACAACCAAAATAAAATGAGGAGTCAGGATGATCATTGGCGTACCTAAGGAAATCAAGAACCACGAATACCGCGTTGGTATGACCCCAGCTAGCGTGAGAGAACTAATCTCACACGGCCACCAAGTTTTTGTAGAAACCAATGCCGGTAATGGTATCGGTTTTTCAGACGATGATTACATCGCTGTAGGCGCATCCATTCTTCCTACTGCTGCTGACGTTTTCGCGAAAGCAGAAATGATTGTAAAGGTTAAAGAACCTCAAGCTGTCGAGCGAGCTATGCTTCGCGAAGGGCAAATATTATTTACCTATTTACACCTTGCACCAGATTTTCCACAAACTGAAGAGCTGATCAAGAGCAAAGCTGTCTGCGTAGCCTATGAGACTGTAACAGATAATATGGGTCGCTTGCCACTATTAGCACCAATGTCTGAAGTCGCTGGTCGCATGTCTATTCAAGCAGGTGCACAAACACTAGAGAAATCTAACGGTGGTTGTGGTCTTCTTCTTGGCGGCGTTCCTGGTGTTGAGCCAGCAAAAGTTGTTGTTGTTGGCGGCGGTGTTGTTGGTGCTAACGCAGCACGTATGGCTGTTGGCCTTCGCGCTGATGTAACCATTCTTGATCGCAACGTAGATACTCTTCGTCGTCTTGATGAAGAATTCCAAGGTCGCGCAAAAGTGGTTTATTCTACTGAAGACGCTATTGAGAAGCATGTTCTAGAAGCTGACCTAGTGATTGGTGCAGTGCTAATCCCAGGCGCAGCCGCTCCTAAACTTGTTACAAAAGATCACATCGCTAAGATGAAGCCAGGTTCAGCGGTTGTTGATGTTGCAATCGACCAAGGTGGTTGTTTTGAAACTTCACATGCAACGACTCACGCCGATCCAACTTACATCGTTGATGACGTAGTTCACTACTGTGTTGCTAACATGCCAGGTGCCGTTGCTCGTACTTCTACTTACGCACTAAACAATGCAACACTTCCTTACATTGTTAAGCTAGCGAACAAAGGTTACCGCGAAGCACTTCTATCTGATGAAGGTTTCCTAGAAGGTCTAAACATAATCCACGGTAAAGTGACTTGTAAAGAAGTTGCAGAAAGCTTTGACCTAGAATACGTAGCGCCTGCAGAAGCAATCGCGATGTTTAACTAATGATGTAATGGCTAACTGAATGCAATAACCTTCTCGTTGAAGCGTTCAGTTAATTCAGACACATTAAACAAAAAGCCAGTACGACATTATGTCGCGCTGGCTTTTTTGTATTTATCATTTTTTTGTATTTATAGCTTTATTTTGCATTCATGATGTTAGATCGTAAAAACACGTACCAGTGCTGTTTACCGCTAGCGCTCGATCTTAACCCCATGAATCAATAGGTTTCTTGGCGTTACACTACGTTCGCAGAACTCTTCAATCGAAGCTTGATAACCTTGTTCTTGCAGATAAATGGCACGATCTAAGGCCAACCATATCTCTAAAGGTCTTCTAAAGACTTGTTGAACTAAACTCAGCTTTTCCATTTCCCAGAAAAGCGCTTCGCCTTGAATTAAATAAGAGTCAAAATCAATATCTGAACCCAGCGATATATCTTTCACTTCAGATGCCCAGCAACAAAATGATTCAAAGCCTTCGGATAGCTCCGATTTCTTGATGCTTGGTACAGGAATGTACTCGTCGACACCAAGCTCACCCTTAAGTAGTTGGCTAAAGCCTAATCGGTAACTCATTTCTAACTGACGGTGCCTTTTTACTCTTTCACCACCAGTGACGGTTTCTTGAAGCGGGATTCTTAAGTCGCTCTTGCTCAACGTTAATGCTGAGCTTTTCGCAACGGATGACATCGCTTGGTAGCTTTCATCGTGAATAAGGTGGTAGCAACATGGAGAAATGGTGACTGCAGGAAGCCCATGTGAAACAGATTTCTTCACTAATTCGACATGAAGGTCACCACAAGCATGAAGAGCAACAGCATGTTGATTTGAGTTAAACACCCTATCTGCATCTTTTGAAAACGCGTCACCTTGAACAAAGTCCATCTCTAGTTTCTGGTCATCTGCAATCTTTTGTCCGCTTTCACACAACGATTGTTGCCATTCAAAGCTAGTGACTTTTTGATCTGATTGCTGAGATAAGATCCGACCGAGAAAGCCTTTGCCAGAACACCATTCAAGCCACTCTTTACCATGATGGTGCTCTAATGAAGCCTCACCCATCGCGACGATTTGTTGCAGCTTTCTGCCGGGAATACCATCGGCAGTACCGCGCGGAAGATCAAGCCCAACTAAAGCCGAATTATCAAACTGGATGTGTTGATTGGCATTCCCTAACTCTGGGAGAAAACGCATAAGTTCCGAAATCAGAACTTGAGGCTGTTCTTTTAGCGTTTGAATGCGTTCAATACTCAAACCATCTAACCAATCGACAAGTGGAAGGTTCACGTCTGTCCATGGCTGATCGTGAGTTTGGCATAGGTGAAAAGGCTCTGAACGCCAGTAAATCTGGTGCTCTAGCAAAAATGAATCGAGTATTTTGAATCGTGAATGCATGCTTCCCCCTATGGTGCGATGATTGTAGGGGTAAGAGGCCTAAATGGAAAGGAAGGTTACAAATTGAGGTTGTATAAAGACAACCTACCAGCAATAAAACCACAAATGAGCTTAAATGAAAACGGCCTGTAAACAGGCCGAATTGGGAATCTAGGTAAGACTATGACCCTTAGCGAACGGGTAAGTCGATGTCTTTAAACATCTCTTCGATCTCTTCATTCGATTTCAAAGAAATAGCTTGCTCAACTACTGGGCGAGTTAAGTGCGGTGCAAAACGCTCCATGAAATCGAACATGTAAGAACGTAAGAAAGTACCCTTTCTAAAGCCAATACTTGTGGTACTCGCACCAAACAAGTGGCTCGCGTCAATAGCAACCAAGTCTGTATCTTGCTCGTGGTCAATCGCCATGCTTGCAATTACACCCACCCCGATCCCCATCCGAACATAAGTTTTAATCACATCAGCATCCGTCGCGGTAAACACAACACGCGGTGTTAAGCCTACTTTGTTAAATGCTGTATCCAGCTCGGAACGGCCAGTAAAACCAAATACATAAGTCACGAGAGAATAAGCGGCAAGATCTTCAATCGAGATATTTCGTTTCTGTGCAAGAGGGTGATCTTTCGTTACCACGATCGAACGGTTCCAATGATAACAAGGCAGCATAATTGCATCTTGATAAAGGTGTAGCGCTTCCGTTGCAATCGCAAAGTTCGCTGTACCCTTAGCTACCGCTTCTGACATCTGGCTTGGCGTACCTTGATGCATGTGAAGCGACACTTTTGGATAACGCGCCGTGAAACCTTTAATAACATCAGGGAGTGCATAACGAGCTTGAGTATGAGTGGTTGAAATATTCAATGTGCCCATCTCAGGATGAGTGTGCTCACCCGCAACCGCTTTAATACTCTCAACACGAGCCAAAATCTCTTGAGAGATACGAATAATATCCTCACCGGCTTGTGTAACCTGAGTTAAATGCTTACCGCTACGCTCAAATATTTGAATGCCTAGCTCGTCTTCAAGTAATCTAACCTGTTTACTTATGCCGGGCTGAGATGTGTACAAACTCTCTGCTGTCGCTGAAACATTTAGGTTATGGTTTAGAACCTCAACAATGTACTTCAGTTGCTGTAACTTCATATCTAACCTCGTAATCCTTTACTCATTTCTGCGCTAACTTATTTGCAAATAGAGCGTTATAGTCTCGTGTAATATAATTAATAGTTATAACGCTTCGAGAACTAAAATGACAGAAATATCGAGCTTTTAAAGCGTAACAAATAAAAACATCACTGACGCTTTGTAAGCCACTCCTCATTCTCACACATTAGTTAGTAAATTTTGATTGCCGATTGCGCTCAACAAGAGATAATCAAAAATTGTAATTTACAAGTGCCTATACACAATGGAATCGTGTATCCTCTCTAGTTAGCTATAGAAAACAATAAGCAGACACAAATATATGAATATTGGTTTAATAATCGCCTTGGTAGCCGTGCTTTTGGTGTTGGTTTTAGGCTACAACATCATGCTTCAATACAAAGTTAAGGTAGAAACAACGAAGAAACAGGAAGCTTCTCGTTATCTAACCATTATAGATGGAACAGAAGAGTTAATTGGCAATGCTCACCACATGCCGTTTAGCCAAGATCTTCTTATATGCTTAAACAATCGAATTCTTGATGCATTAGTTAATATGTATGAACTCGATCCTAAAAATAAGCAGCTTGCCCAACGCATCGAAAGCGTAAAGCAACAAATCACTCAGCTTAAAGAGAACCACCAAGGGGGCGAAAGCACCGCTTTTCGCATGCCTAGTAGTGACAAGCAAGCAATCATGATGCTTAAGCTAGTTAAACGCTTGCGTGACACGGTTCGTAACGAGCACAATAAAGGACGTTTTAATACTCAAGCTTTTGTGGTTGAAAACGCTCGCTTAGAAACAATCCAAATTCGCATCAACATCGAGAATGTTATCAAACGTGCAAATGACTCGATATCTCGTGGACAGCCTGGCACAGCGATTCAACTGTTGCGCAAAGGCATCGATGCATTAGCCACTAAAAACGACGCATACTCCAATCAAGCGAAAGACAAGCTACAACAGATGCTTGACGATCTTGATCAGAAGCGCCTAAATAAAAACGCAGAAGATTTACAGCAGATGGAATCGAAAGAGCGTGAAGATGACATGGATGCTCTATTCGGTCAGAAGAAAAAATGGTAACGCTCTAACTCAACACTTAAAGGCCGCTCTATTTAAATTAGCGGCCTTTTTTGTACCTGTGTCCATCAACAAGCACGCCTCTCTAGCCTACAAGTTGCTCCCTATCTCTGACCACTACTTTAGTCATGATTGCTATCTGCAATCACGACTCTTTGTCGTACCTAACGCTTCCAAACAGGCCAACAAGCAACCACCAGTTTGAGTGCATTCGAGCGAAGATAAACACAAAGTATTTACGGAAATAAATTAAGTAAAGATACATGGCCTTCTTTTCAAGTGAAGTATTGAAAGCATAATAAAGTGTAGAAAGAGAACCACGATCGAAGAGGAATTGTAATTAGAGTAAAGCTTCGCACACCAATGTTCTAGAACCGAAACTTCTCTATAGAACATCTGATGCAGTAGCAAGAAGGGTCTAGTCTTTCTACCGGGGCGTGCAGTCTAGATCCTTAAATATGCCAGAGGAGGACTGAGTCGGCACTCCGGAGATTCAACCAAACTGGTAAGTTAGGAGGACGCCTAGTTCTCCCAACATTGCTTCGAAGAAGCAACAGACGTAAAAAAACCTAGCATTTCTGCTGAGGCTTTGTATGTGGCAGGAGTAGAGGTTTAGACTCCCAACACGCGCTATTTTGGCAAGCCGGAGAATCCGCTGCTTTGCTAATGGCGTATAATTAGCTTCAGAAAGCAAAAAGGCCCTAGCATTTCTGCTAGAGCCTTAAATATGGCAGGGGTGGAGAGATTCGAACTCCCAACACGCGGATTTGGAATCCGCTGCTCTGCCAATTGGAGCTACACCCCTA
>NZ_JBFRVX010000361.1:0-1188 GCF_041475345.1 Vibrio sp. 10N.222.48.A3
TTGAAAAGCAATGGGACGCCGATATGCATTCTTGGTTGATTGATTTTGAAGATTGTCGGATGTTTTTAAAGTCTGAACATTACAGTGAATCAATCTGGTTTGAGTCGTTAAACGCTGAAGAAAGCCGAGAAGAGTTCGATTATCTCGCGACGCTTTTCAAGCGCGGTTTCTAACTTTTAACATGGCTTCTGAAACGTAGCTTCTAAACCTGGCTCTTAAAACTTGGCTTCTAACGTCATTCATCAATAAAAGTGAGGATAAACGTTTGCGTTTGTTCTCACCGTTGCAGCCAATATTGATTAATGTATAATCGCCCGCCGCTCAATAGAGCAAATTATAGAAACATTTTTAATTCACATTATTGGTAAGAGCTTTCTTGGATTATTCGAAGAAATGACTCGATTTGGGTTCCCTCACCCCCAAACCAAACTAAAAAGGTACAGCATGAGTAACTTTACCCCTGCGCAACAGCGCAAAGCCCTAGCACTATTAGTTTTGTTCCATTTGATCATTATTGCATCAAGCAATTATTTGGTTCAGCTACCTTTTACCGTCTTCGGTATGCACACCACTTGGGGTGCTTTCACTTTCCCGTTTATCTTTCTAGCGACAGACCTGACCGTACGTATTTTTGGCGCGCAGCTTGCTCGTAAAATCATTTTCTTAGTGATGTTACCAGCGCTGGCCGTTTCTTATTTATTGTCTGTGGTGTTCTTTGAAGGTTCATTCCAAGGCTTTAGCCAACTAGGCGAGTTCAACTTGTTTGTTGCACGCATCGCAGCGGCAAGCTTCATGGCTTATTTGCTTGGTCAGATCTTGGATGTGCATGTGTTCAACCGCTTACGCCAAATGAAGCAATGGTGGGTTGCGCCAACGTGTTCAACGTTATTCGGTAATGCCATTGATACCATCGCGTTCTTTGCGATTGCTTTCTACCAAAGCCCAGATCCATTCATGGCTGAGCACTGGACTGAAATTGCGTTGGTCGACTACGGATTCAAGCTTATCATCAGCTTAGGTTTGTTTGTTCCAATGTACGGTGTACTTCTAAATTACGTGGTTAAGAAGTTAACCGCTGTGAACCCTGACTTTAAAGCAACGGGCGTTAACGCTTAAGTTTAGATTTGTAACGCAAAGCATTAATGCAGCGATGAGAAAAAGCCCAAGTTAGTAGACTAACTTGGGCTT
>NZ_JBFRVX010000362.1:0-10273 GCF_041475345.1 Vibrio sp. 10N.222.48.A3
ACCGTTCTCACTAGGTAGCCTTGTTCTGCTAAGTGCGTTGCGATGTCTTTAAATGAGTACGGAGAATCACCTAAACCATGTACCAATAAAACTGCCTTACCGTTAGGTGCCGCAGGTTTGTATTCGGTGGGTGAATTGAGTCGAATCTCTAGCTGCTTGTCTTTGGTCATGAATACACGGTTTTTCAATAACCAATCTTGAGTTTCATTGACGTAGGCATCAAAGCTGTCTTGCTGATATTCAGGCAAGTTTGGAGATGTTTCGTAAGCAGGTATCGATGTCTCGTTGGAACAACCAACGAGACTTAAAGTCGTTAAGGCGAGCAGCGTTAGAATAGTATTTCTATGCATTTTTTGATGTTGTCTCTGTTGTTCTTTTACTATGTCTGAAACTGAAGTTTAGATTACTTTCTGCTTGAAAGGTCTTCGTATTCACCTTCAATAACACCGGCATCACTGGTAGATGATTGACGTGTGTTCATGTGAGCTGCGAAACCCTGTTTTTTCATTTGATTCTGAATGCGCTTGCCAGTGATTAAAGCTGCAATAGCTAAAGGGATAGCAAGAATCAAGCTCGTGAATAACGCCAATAGGCCAGTAAACAACGCAACAATCGTAACTAATATATTTTTCATATTCATTCCTCTTTTCTCTATGTTGTTACTATATCGCTTCTATTCTGAACGAAACATGAACACCGTTAATAAATACCAGAGAGTCACTATGACACAGTCGTGTGTGGATTTAGAGTTTATATGTAGTCATAATCACGCACTAAAATCATGGGATAACAGTAAGTTCCATAAAATCAACGACTTAAAAGTTGGCACGCTTGATGCTCTATAGGGGGGGTGGAATAAGTCACTGTAAGCAAAGTACTTACAGCTAATAAAAAATTACTGGAGCCCCTTATATGTTTTGTATTCAATGTGAACAAACAATTCAAACCCCAACCGTAAAAGGCTGTTCTTTCGCACAAGGCATGTGTGGAAAAACCTCGGAAGTATCCGACCTTCAAGACGTGTTGGTGCATTCTCTTCAAGGCGTTTCTTTTTGGGCAAGCCTAGGTCGCGCTTGCGATGTTATTGATACAGAAGTTGATGAGTGGGCGCCAAAAGCGTTCTTCGCAACACTGACTAACGTTAACTTCGACCCTGCTCGTATTATCGAATTCGCACAACAGTCTCATGAATTCAAGCAGCGTTTAGAGCAAAAAGTTCGTGCAGCAGCAACATTGATTGGTTTTGAAATTCCAGAACTTTCTGCAGCAGCACAGTTCGATCTTCCAACAGATTCTTCAGAGCTATTGGCACTTGCGCCTCAAGCTGCTGTAAACCGTGGTCACGACTCTCAACACGAAGATGTGATTGGCCTTCGTCTTCTTTGCCTATACGGCTTAAAAGGTGCGGCAGCCTACATGGAGCACGCTCGTGTTCTTGGTCAAACTGACAATGCTATTTTTGCTGAGTACCACGAAATCATGGCGTTCTTAGGTACAGATCCATCTGACCTAAAACAACTGCTAGATACGTCTATGCAGATTGGCTTGATGAACTACAAAGTCATGGAAATGCTGGATAAAGGTGAGACAGATACATTTGGTCACCCTCAACCAACAACCGTGAACGTGAAAACTAAGAAAGGACACTGTATTCTTGTTTCTGGTCACGACTTGCATGATCTAGAAAAGATCCTTCAACAAACCGAAGGCAAGGGCATCAACGTTTACACTAACGGTGAGATGCTACCAGCACACGGTTACCCAGAGCTAAACAAGTACCCACACCTTGCGGGTAACTACGGTAGCGCTTGGCAGAACCAGCAAAAAGAATTCGCTAACTTCCCTGGCGCAATTGTAATGACGTCTAACTGCCTGCTTAACCCTGATGTAGGTTCTTACGCAGACCGTCTATTTACACGCAGCATCGTGGGCTGGCCGGGTGTTGATCACCTTGAAGGCGATGATTTCAGCGCAGTAATTGACTGTGCACTGGCGCAAGAAGGTTTCAAACACGACGAGATCGAGCAGATGATCACTGTCGGCTTTGGTCGTAACGCACTGATGGAAGCGGCACCTGCGGTTGTTGAGCAAGTGAAAGAAGGCAACATCAAACACTTCTTCCTAGTGGGTGGTTGTGACGGTGACAAATCTGAACGTAGCTACTACACAGACTTCACAGCTCAAGCGCCAGAAGATTCAGTAATCCTGACATTGGCATGTGGTAAATTCCGTTTCAACAAAAACCAATTCGGCGACATTAACGGTATCCCACGTCTGTTAGATGTTGGCCAATGTAACGATGCTTACTCAGCGATTCAGCTTGCTATCGCACTGTCTCAAGAGTTTGATTGTGGTATCAACGAACTTCCGTTAACGCTGGTTCTATCTTGGTTCGAGCAAAAAGCGATCGTTATCCTGCTTACCCTGTTCGCTCTTGGTGTGAAAGGTATTTACACGGGCCCAACAGCGCCAGCTTTCCTAACAGAAAACCTATTAAAGATTATGCAAGACGAGTTCGATATGCGTTCTATCTCAACGCCAGAGCAAGATCTTAAAACAATCTTAGCGGCTTAATTTAAGCCAACTCTAAGCCCCGTTGTTGTGACGTTTTTCTAAAACAGACAACGGCGGGGCTTTTTCGATTTAAATCTTTAGTCATTAGCAAGGTACACGAACTATGTATGCATGGTCGGATAGCGATTCAATCAATTTAGTGTGTTTAAAGAAATGGCACGAGACGCCAGATACGGTCAGCTTTGAGCTTGGCAGCGTTCCACAAGACTTACATTTCAACTTTAAGCCAGGGCAATTTATTACTCTGGGTTTGTATATGCCGGCGAAAACCGATTACCGTGCTTATTCTGTAGCGTCTTGTCCTGAAGATAACCGCCTGAAACTGACGGTAAAGCGTGTGGAAGGTGGTTTGGTTTCGAACTTTATTGTTGATGAACTTGATGAAGGTGATGAGGTTTCTGTATTGAAGCCTGCTGGTGCGTTTAACTGTATTGATTGCATGCCAACGACGACCAAAAAAGTGACGCTAGTGAGTGCGGGTTGCGGTATCACTCCTGTGATGGCGATGGCAAAGTATTGGTTGGCTCAAGGCAGTGATATTGAGATCGACTTCGTCCACATGGCACGCAATAAGCGTGAGACCATTTACTTTCAAGAACTGCATCAATTAGATGAGGCGCACAGCAACTTCAATCTTAAATTGCTGCTAAAAGACAGTGAAGGAACATTAGCTCCTCAAGGTCGATTAGATAAGAATTGGTTAGTAAAACTAAGCCCAGATATTTTAGACCGAACTGTTTATCTGTGCGGCCCAGTTGGCTTTATGCAAAACATAGAAAGCTACCTGAAAGAACTAGAATTCAACATGGAAAATTTCTATCAAGAAAGTTTCACGCCAGCGAACCCAAACACGGATTCACTAGCCAATAGCAATACAGCTTCAGAAGAGTCACAAGCGGAAGCGTCTGCAGATTCAAATGGTGCCGTTAAGGTGTTTGTTCCTGCATTTGGCGCAGAAGTAGAAGCGGAAGCGGGTACACCACTGGCTGATTCATTAGAGAAAGCTGGAGTTCCGATTATTATTGCTTGTCGCAGTGGGATTTGTGGTTCTTGCAAGTGCAAAGTAACCAAAGGTTCAGTGGAATCAAGCAGCCAAGAAACATTGACGCCAGAACAGATTGAGCAAGGTTATGTCCTTGCGTGTTCGAGTACGATTCAGTCAGATGTTGAGGTTGAGCTGTAGCAGATGTGAAGTCGAGCTTTGTTAGAACGGTAAAAACAAAGTTGGCATAATAGAGACCAAAATTAAAGTACCAGATGTAAAAAGGCCACTTAGATCAGATAGAGAGAGCAGATCTAAGTGGCAACCTTCCTGTTTATACGGGGGAGTAAAACAAGAAGGGTTGCGAAGCCCATAATAGACTTCGCAGATATAATTATTATGTTGTGGAGCCGTTTGCGCTGAGTTAGTTACAAGATCGAAGTCGTTTAAACTTCAGGGTATGTCTTGTAACGAACACCCATCATCTGTTCCATACAGTGAACAACTTGGCAGCTGTAGCCAAACTCGTTGTCGTACCAAATGTAAAGAACAGCGCGGTTGTCTTGCGCGATAGTTGCAACACCGTCAACCACACCTGGGTGGCGAGAACCAACCAAATCGGTAGATACAATCTCGGTTGAGTCGGTGTAATCAATCTGTGCAGATAAAGTTGAAGATAGCGCCATTTCACGCAGGTATTCGTTCAACTCTTCTTTGTTTGTGCCTTTCTCAAGGTTTAGGTTTGCTACTGCCATTGAAACGTTTGGCGTAGGTACGCGAATCGCATTACCTGTTAGCTTACCTTCCATTTCTGGCATCGCTTTTGATACCGCTTTAGCAGCACCAGTCGATGTCAGTACCATATTCAATGAAGCAGCACGACCACGACGATCACCTGAGTGGAAGTTATCGATTAGGTTTTGGTCATTGGTAAATGAGTGAACCGTTTCGATGTGACCTGATAGGACACCAAACTTGTCGTGAACCGCTTTTAATACTGGCGTAATCGCGTTGGTTGTACAGCTTGCAGCAGAGATGATTGTGTCTTCTGGTTGAATGTCATTTTGGTTTACACCAAATACAACGTTCTTGATTTCACCTTTGCCTGGCGCAGTCAGTAGAACCTTCTTTGCGCCATTACACGCAACGTGTTGGCTTAGGCCTTCAGCGTCACGCCACACACCTGTGTTATCAACCACAAGTGCATTCTCGATACCGTAAGATGTGTAATCCACTTCTGCTGGCTTGTTTGCGTAGATAACTTGGATGAAGTTACCGTTAACGATGATCGCTTTACGTTCTTGGTCTACAACAATGCTGCCGTTGAATTGGCCATGAACAGAGTCACGACGTAGCAAGCTTGCACGTTTTTCTAAGTCACCATCTTTGCCGCCACGAACAACAATTGCACGTAAACGCAGTGGGTAACCTGGGCCACTTTTCTCGATCAATAGACGAGTAAGCAAGCGGCCAATACGACCAAAACCGTACAATACAACATCGCGAGGTTCTGTCATCGCCTCGCCTTCAAGCGATTCTAAAAGTGCAGTTTGTAGGAAATCATCCAACCCGTGTGTGTCTTCGCGATCTTGCCAGAATGTATGAGCAAGGCGACCAACATCGATACGACATGGAGATAAGTCCATAGAGAGAAGGTGTTGAATGATGGGTTGAGTCTGTTCTGCGGTAAGCGGAGAACCTGTGTAACGTTTTGCGATGCGGTGAGCTTTGATGATGTCGATAGTTGTTGCGTTAACCAGTGTTTTACCGAAGAGGATAACTTCAACGCCTTTTTGGCGATACAACTGACCTAAAGTAGGAGCGATTGATTCAGCAATAGTTTGACTAGTTTGCCAGTCTAGGAGGTGCTTTTCGGGACTCATCTTTACTCGGGACCTTTCACGTTAATGTCTGCAATCATAGCGAATGTAGGGTAGCCATGAGTGCATGGGGGAGTTGAGCTATCTAAGCTTTGGTGGTCTTTAACGCCACTTAAATTTGCTTGATATGCCTTGTGTGTAATTTGTAATTTTTATGTGGCAGGATTGTAAGGTACGACGAGTTATTCTGCTAGGAAAAATAAATGCAGATTAATTGTCTGAAAATTGGCTTTTAATTGGTCATAAATCAAGATTTTAGTGTCAAGAAAGGCTATTGACTTTAACAGTCTGTAGTACTTAATTTTCGCCAAAAAATACTCAGATCAAAACATAATGTGTAATAAAGGGAATTGCGATCATTAAAGATGTGATCATTAGCACTAGTTACACTTAAAAAGTAAACGACAGATAAGGTATTCAGCGAGTTTTCTTGTTCGACTTTTGAATAAGCTGAGTTTGAGTACAGAAAGTTAGTGACGCAAACGATTAGATCTCACAAATTTGACTTAACTTTGGTGTTTATTGGTTTCTAGAGCAGTGACTTGCGGTCATCTAGAGGCATAACCTTATCCTTTCACTTGTTTAAAATAGACCTTCCTCTTTAAATCCTGTATGTGGATAACGACTGACGCCAATTCCCTATGATTAGCTCATAATGTCATTTGTTCATATTCAATTTGATCAATAACTCCTGTTAATGTCCTATTCTTATATTGAGCTAGGTAAAAATACTATCGGGAAAGGAGTCGTTATAAAAATGATAAATATGTCAATTAGATGGCGTCTTATTTTTCTTTCAACAGTTTCTGTATTCATCATGTTTGGGTTTACAGTCAATGAAGTGCTCAAGAACGATAAGAAGATGAATCACCTTGAAGTAACGCGAATTAAGGTGGAAGCACTTCAATCTTTTAATGCTGTTTCAAGTGGTGCTTATCAATGGTTAGTGCTGTCTAAAGACTCGCCAGAGAAAGGTCCGTTGTTTTTAGAGCTGCAAGTGGAAGTGGATAGGCTTGCTCATTACGAAATACAACTTCAACAGTTCGACAACAGTTGGACTGTCGAGCCGCAGTTGATTGAGTTAAAGAGTGTGTTAAAGAAGCTCGCGCGGGTAACCACTAGTATTGACAGCGACGCATCACAGATTACTGTCAGCAACGCACAGCAAACAGAACGAGCCTTTGACCTGTTAAAAGGCGTGTTAATGGAGCTGTCTGAATATCGTGCCAATATAGTGGACGAAAAGATCAGCCAAACAGATACGATGTTTATCAATCTTACTCACTACGTGTTCTGGACTCAGCGAGAAGCGTGGCTGAGTTACCGCTTGTATCGTTCTCCAGAGCTGATTGATCAATATTTATTGAGCTATGTTGGTGCTTTAGAAAGGCAACAACAGCTGTTAGATACGTTTTTACGATCAGACAGCCACTCGCTGGAAATTAGCAAACTGTTAAACATGTTCTCCCAAGATGAATTTCAAGACCGATTTACGGCGCGGCTTCTCAAAGGTGACTTCTCGACACCTGAAATATATGAACATGTGGAAAGTTTAGAGCGAAAGAAGCTGGCGATCTCAAAGGCGGTTGGTGCTTATACCGATCAATTAAAGTTTGATTTGACAAAAAATATAGCGCTACAGAAAAGGCAAACGGCGGTTATGACATTGCTTATCCTTGTTGTTTCAGGTGCTTTGTTATGGCTTGGTGTCGCGACATCTTTGCGCTTAAATAGAAACTTATCGATTATCGTGAAAGGGGTGTCTGAATACGCGGATAGTTACGGCAAGCCTAAGGTGATTCATATTCAAGGTAACGATGAACTTGCCGAGTTTACTGAAACCCTCAATCGAGTGATGGAACGTAACTATCATCACAACAAAGAGCTGATAATAGCAAAAGAAGATGCAATTTCGGCTAACAAGGCCAAGAGTGCATTTTTAGCAAACATGTCTCATGAAATACGTACGCCGCTTAATGGAATTATAGGTATGGCGGAAATTTTATCTCAGAGTCAACTGAGTGCTAACCAACAAGAGGTACTTGAGGATATCGAGTCGTCTTCACATTCGTTGTTGGTGTTACTCAATGACATTCTCGATCTTTCTAAGATAGAGTCGGGTAACTTAATGTTGTCGCCGCATAATGCCGATTTGCGAGAAGCGGTTTACGACTCTGTGAGCGTAATTTTGTCGAAAGCGATCAGTAAAGACATTGAACTCGATATCAACATTGATGCTCAAACCCCAACACAGCTGTTTTTCGATGAGTATCGTGTTCGACAAGTGCTAACCAATTTGCTGTCTAATGCTATTAAATTTACCTCAAAAGGCACGATTACAACGGATATTGCTTATACACCGATGTCTTTGGGGCGAGGTAAGCTTGAATGCAGTGTGTCTGATACCGGGATTGGGATTGAGCCAGAGAAGCTAGAGTCCATTTTTGAACCTTTCACTCAAGAAGATGGCAGTATTACTCGCCAATTCGGCGGTACAGGGCTAGGGCTTGCGATTTGTCGGCAGCTTGTTGACTTGATGGGCGGCTATATTACCGCACGCTCAGTGAAAGGAGGAGGCTCTACATTCACCTTTTGTTTGTACGTAGACACGGTCGAGGCTCACGCTCAAACGTTCGATAACCTAAGCCGTGCGACAATTATTTCTAATTCTTTCAATTACCTCGATCAATTGGTCAAAGAGTGCGAGCGCTTAAATGTTCGACCTAATGTTGTGTCATCCATTTCGGATCTTGGTGAGAGCCTGAAAGAAAGTGACTTGGTGCTTTATTGTCACACGCTGCATCACTCTATGAGGAAAGATCTTGAGGCGTTAAAGGCGTTGTATCCGCTGACTCGCGTTATTGTGTGCCAGCATCACCTATTTAAAACCAATCTAATCACAGAAACGGTTCACTCGACTCATACATTACCATTTTTGGGTAGACGCTTCTTAAACAGCCTACGATCGCTTGATGCTGGTGAAGTACAAACACCGACTGTGGAAGTAAAAGATGAAGAAGTTCGTTCTCTGAATCGACGTATTCTGATTGTTGAAGACAACCTGATGAATCAGAAGATAGCGAGCTTCTTCCTTGAGCAAGCGGGCTATGAATATTTGATTGCCAGCAATGGCCAAGAGGCGGTCGATGTCATCACCCAGGGCGCTCAGTTTGATGCCATTCTAATGGACTGCATGATGCCAGTTATGGATGGTATAACGGCGACTCGTGTGATTCGAGAGTGGGAGACAGATCAACAAACCCCACCACTACCCATTATTGCTTTAACCGCTAGTGTCTTAGAAGAGGACATCAAAAATTGCTTTGAAGCAGGTATGAACGCCTACTTGCCGAAACCTTATAAATCCCACCAACTGTATGATCTTTTCAGTAGCCTTGATATTGTCTAATGGTTCCAGTATCAAGGCTAGCGCTGTGTGATTTAGCGTACTTCTTGCCCAAGGCTGTATTGTGCAACACAGCGGCCTACGTAGCTGATTTTTAGTAACCCGGCCACTAATATGGTGCTGATGTGTGCGAAAATTTGAATGGGTAGTGAGAAGTAATCGGCCATCGGATAAGCAACAATAATACTGAGTAGCATTAGCAAGGCGGTGATAGCTAAACTGAAATTTGAAACAGAAAGTAGAGTTTGAAAGCGTTGAGTCATCGTCTTCATATTGAATTCCTAATTGCTATTAATAATTATGATACTTGTTATCAATAGCAATTAGCGTTCCAGTTATATTTTTATCATTAAATCAATGGTTTAATTTTATTGTTTCTATTTTTAAGTCGTAATGACTCTGTTTCTTTGTGTGTCTTAATGACCCATCCGTGTTCTTACCACTGTCTGAATCCACAAGTATCGATGTGGAATCGAACACCAGAATACAAACCCAGTCCAACGTTATTCTTTTGCCCAAATTCCGCATGAATCTTTTTAAGCTTCACGTGTAGATTTTCGCGAGTAATATCATTAGCAGGCACTAAGTCTAAAGCGCAGAACTCTAAGTGTTTACTTCGCAGTGCGCCACCCGCTTGCTTATTGTAGATATCGGTTCTTTCTCCAGACACAGGAATTACAACGCCAATCTCAGGCTCAATATATTGTTGAATGTACTTAAGGGTATTAATCATTTTTGGTACATGCTTTTTATTGGGTAGGGTAAACAGAGTGGTGTTGCTCATTGCCCAGTCGGTGCCTTGCAACAAGACTAAGTGCAGAGGCATGCTTTGGGTGATGCCGTTATCTTTGAGTTGCTGTCCGATCGCCTTGACTTGATCTTGGGCGTGGTTAAGGAGCATCCAACCTCGAAATGCTGATCTCGTGGGAACTTTGTAGCCATGAACATCGACTACGAGGTCGTCATAAGTGATTTCGGTTTCTTCGGTATAAAGTTTCTCAAATTTTTCAGGGTAAGGTTGCGTTGTTGATAGTGCCAAGGTAATCAGAATACTTCCGTACATAAAGTCTCTCCATCGCTTAGGTTCGCCTAGTTATTAACGTTCACCTAGTTACTTACGTACACTAAGGATATTACGTTCGATTAAGTATAGACGCCGGAATTTAGGCACAAAAAAACCCACTACAAAGAGTGGGTTATGAGGGCGTGTTGACCTTTCGAGCTGGTTTTTGCAGCGAATTGCTGGGTATTTATACAAGACAGAGGCTTCGATGTGTAGCTAGCCTACATGAGAAGCCGATAACGTAGTAGAAATGACCAGCAAACGCTGCCCGAAGGGTTCGGCTAAAAGCGCTTTACTCTTTGTTGAGGGAGATTTGCTTAGAATGACTAGGCTACTTCCCCCTCGCCGCGATTAAAACGCTTTTATCT
>NZ_JBFRVX010000363.1:0-6209 GCF_041475345.1 Vibrio sp. 10N.222.48.A3
TCTTTAACTATCGATGACCAAGATATTGCATGGCTTGCGATCGATGTACCAAACGAAAAAATGAACACGCTACAAGCGGCGTTTGCCGAAGAAATGAAAGCAATCTTCGAGCAGTTGAAGGAAAAGCAAAGCCGAGTTAAAGGCTTAATCGTTCATTCATTGAAGCCAGATAATTTTATTGCTGGCGCTGACGTACGAATGCTTGATGCTTGCAAGACAGCAGATGAAGCGCAATCTCTTGCTCGCCAGGGGCAGGAGATGTTCCAAGCACTTTCTGATTTGCCTTATCCTGTTGTTGCAGCGATTCACGGCCCATGTTTAGGTGGTGGCTTAGAGCTGGCACTATCGTGTGATTACCGCGTATGTACTGATTCAGATAAGACTCGCTTAGGTCTGCCAGAAGTCCAGCTTGGTCTGTTACCCGGCTCTGGTGGTACGCAACGTCTTCCTCGTCTTATCGGTTTACTGCCTTCTCTTGACCTTATTCTTACGGGTAAGCAACTGCGCGCTAAAAAAGCGAAATCGCTAGGTGTCGTGGATGCTTGTGTGCCAGAAACTATCTTGCTGGAAGTTGCTAAGAGCTTTGTTGAAAAGAACTCAGGCGGGAAAAAAGGTAAGCGCTTGGCGTCTAAAAGCCAAGCTTCGGCCAAAGAAAAAATAATTTCACGTACGGGTCTTGGTCGCAAGGTTATTTTTGAACAGGCTTCAAAGAAGACCAATCAGAAAACACGCGGCAATTACCCTGCCGCTGATGCGATTCTTGATGTGATTCGTTATGGCTTAGAGAACGGCTTTGATAAAGGTCTTCAGTACGAAGCGAAGCGTTTCTCTGAATTGGTGATGACCGCAGAATCCAAAGCCCTTCGTTCGATTTTCTTTGCCACCACTGAAATGAAAAAAGAACATGGCGCAGACGCAGAACCAAAAGCGGTTAAGCGTGTTGGTGTACTGGGCGGTGGTCTTATGGGCGCTGGTATCAGCCACGTCAGTGTTGCTAAAGCGAAAGTACCGGTTCGTATTAAAGATGTGTCTAATGAAGGTGTGCTCAATGCGCTTAACTACAACTACAAGTTGTTCGATAAGCAGCGTAAACGTCGTATTCTGAGCCGAGCTGGCCTTGAAAGTAAGATGCTTCAGCTTTCTGGTGGTATCGACTTTACAAGCTTTAACCATACTGATGTTGTGATTGAAGCGGTATTTGAAGATCTCGGCCTTAAGCAATCAATGGTTGCAGACATTGAAGCCAATGCTAAGTCAGAGACTATCTTTGCGACCAACACGTCTTCACTGCCAATCCACAAAATTGCAGAGAAAGCGCAGCGACCAGAAAACGTGGTTGGTCTTCACTACTTCAGCCCGGCAGAAAAAATGCCGCTAGTAGAAGTCATCCCTCATGAAACAACGTCAGAAGAGACGATTTCGACGGTTGTTGCATTAGCGAAAAAGCAAGGTAAAACGCCGATTGTTGTTAAAGATACGGCTGGCTTCTATGTGAACCGTATTCTTGCTCCATACATGAATGAAGCGGCGCATCTGTTATTGGCAAATGAGCCGATTGAAAAGCTCGACAGCACATTGGTGGACTTCGGTTTCCCGGTTGGCCCAATTACTTTGTTAGACGAGGTGGGTGTTGATATTGGTGCGAAGATCATCCCGATTCTGGTTAATGAATTAGGCGAGCGTTTCCAAGGTCCTGATGTGTTCGACATTCTTTTGAATGACAACCGTAAAGGCCGTAAGAGTGGCAAAGGTTTTTACACTTACAAAGGTAAAAAGAAGGAAGTCGATAAGTCAGTATACAAACTGCTTAAGCTGCAACCTGAACCTAAGCTAAGCGATAACGACATCGCAATGCGTTGTGTGTTACCGATGCTCAACGAAGCGGTTCGTTGTTTGGATGATGGCATTATCCGTAGCCCGCGAGATGGCGATATTGGTGCTATTTTCGGTATCGGCTTCCCGCCATTCCTTGGTGGTCCGTTCCGTTATATGGATCAAATTGGTATTAAGTCACTGGTAGAGATGATGAACGACTTCGCTAAGAAGTACGGTGATCGTTTTGCGCCATGTGATGGCCTACTGACACGTGCTGGGTTGGATGAGTCTTTCTACAAGTAACTCTTTCTATTAGTAACTTTCTAGCACTTTGATTATAAAGCTCGTATCAAGCAATTGATGCGGGCTTCATTTTTATGGGAGTATGCAAAAGAAAGGAGATTCCCGATTCAGTCGTTCCTCCTTCTCGGGAATGACGATTGAGATGTAAAAAGTAAGCTATTGTGTTGATTAGGAAGGTGGTCAACACACCTCAATCAAAACTACCGTCATCTCCTAAAGCGACGAAGGAGCGTAATAGGAGATCTGCTCTTGTGTTGCACCCAATAAAAAAGGTTGATGCTTTCACATCAACCTTCTGATCTTTTTAATAACAACGACTAACCAAGCTCACAGTCTTTAGGACGCAACTGAAACTCATCAATTGAGCCAATCTCAACACCTGCCGACAACTTCTCTTCTTCATTATGAGCGTTGCCGTGCGCATGCATAATCAGACGATTCGCTGTACGAGGTTTTAGTTGGCTAACCACAAAGCGCATCATGTCTGAGCGAGTCAGACCTTTGAGCTCTTCTAACACGCGATCCCTCTGATTGAATTCCAAATCCTTATTGCCTATCGCAACCCATAAGCGTTGAGCACGACCACGCAAGGTGGTATCTGGCGTTGAAATTTGATTCCAAAGACCGCGTTTACTGCTGTGCCATTGATAGTCGTTAAGCTCTAGCAATACCATGTAAAAGGCATTGAGGAACTCGTCTATGGAAGCCAACAGATCTGCTGGGGCTGCATTAGGCGATTGCACATACAACACAATACCTGGGTGTCGGTTCAATGGCATATTACCAGTGCCGACCATATAGCCTAGCTGCTGCTTAGTACGAATCTCGTGGAAGAAAGTGGCTGACATCAAGTGGTTGGCCAATGAATACAGTGCAATATTTGTAGGTGATATATCTGAACATTGGTAGTAAACCACAATGGCTGAGTCATCTTGATTACAGACCACTTCGCGTTGGAAACTACCGTTATCACCCAGCATGATTAAAGGGCGCAGTGACTCTTCGTAAGCCTGATCTTGAACACGCAGGGCATCTTTTAGCGTTTCAGCCATCTTGTTCGCATCGGCTTTTTTCCAGTCACCATACACAAACATTTCGACATGCAGTTCGGCCAAAATAGCTTGAACAAAAGAAGAAAGTTCGTCGACTTCTATTGTTTCCAGCGCTTCAATTAAGACGGAATAGGGCGGGTTATTTGGCTGTAAGATTCCCGTCATCGCATTGAATAGCTGCGAGATAGGACGGTCTTGCGATGCGTTATTCCAGTTTCTGAGCAATTGATGCTTAATCGTTTCGAATCGTATTGAACTAAAGTCGCGTGCTTGGAAACGTTCAAGAATCATATTGAGCAGCTGTGGCTGTTTCTCGCTAAATCCAGATAGAGTAAGTGTGACACCACCTTGATGGGTATACATGTTGTAGCCCATGCCAGCAATCTCAGCTTGATACGTATCTTTTTCAAGCGAGTCTAAGAACATCTCTACACACAAGCGTGTTTTAACGATGTTTCTCGGGGTGGCAACTGAGTGTGGGCTATCTATAGCGATATACACCACACCTTTTGGAACTCGAAATTGATGGTCTTGGAGGTGCCATAACTTAAAGCCGTCCAGCTCTTCTAACAGTTGTGGGTGCTTAGCGTCACCTTCGAGCTCTGCAGGGTCTAAGTCGTAGCAAATAAATGGGTTTTTGCTTGGGAGCTCAAACTGCCAGCCGGGGTTAATGCATGTAAAGCATTGAACTTGCTCAGCGCTAAATGGTGTGAGCGAATAGGGCGTAAAGTACCATTTCGCTTCTCTGTCATATTCGAACCCTTGAGCAACAATGGTGACCCGCATGTTGTCGACGGTTAAGTAAGGAAGCAGAGAACGTTGTAACTCTTCGTCGAAATGCGACATTTTGTAATCGCCATACACTACATCTTGCTCTTGGTAATGCTGCATGTTGATAACGAGATGGCTGACGACATCAAGTGGTCTTGAGGGCTCTTGAAAGCGGAAGGCTGATTCCAAAACAGCCCGTTTTTCGAGGTAACGCCACTCTTCAATACCTTGTTGTTCAATCAACTTAATGTACTGGAACACCGCTTGGATGATGTTATCGGTTTTGGTTAAACCTTCGATGGTTAATGAGCAACTGACTGTGAAATCACGATAGTTACTGCCACTTGCGCCGCCACCTGCGGAGAGGGAAGTAATCCAGCCTTTCTCTTTGAGTTGCATCATCAAACTGCCTTCTCCTTCGTAACCGATAAGGTGTGCAAAGAACGATAATGGTTTAATACCGTAGTGTTCATCCATGCTTGGCATTGGGAAGGTTAAGATAAGTTTGCGCACTTCTTTGATCGGTTTAACGTGTACTTGTACCCCCGTGCTTAATTCGCCAACAATCGGTACTTCAACCTTCTTGCCTTGTAGTTGGTGGTTGGTAATCGAGCTAAAACGCTCCTCAACCCAACTTTGCATCTCGTCTAATGATTGATTACCAGACAGCGTCAGTGTCATTAAGTCTGAAGAGTACTGCTGCTGGTGGAAAGCCAAGATCTCTTGTCGAATCGTCTCGCCGTTTCGGTCACCCAACGTATCGATATTACCGACAGAAAACTTCGAGAATGGGTGACAGTGATTTACCAATTCTTTGGTCACTTGGTACAAGCGTCGCGAGTCGTCGTTGAGTTTCATTTTATACTCTGAATCAACGGCTTGGCGTTCTTTGTCTAAGGCTTCTTCGTTGAACAGGGGGGCGGTAAAAAATTGGCTGAAGCGATCGAGTGCATTTTCAAAGGCATTCAATTCAACATCAAAAAAGAAGCAGGTGTGTTCGGTTCCTGTCCAAGCGTTGTTGCTACCGCCATGCTGGCTGATAAAACTTTGGAACTCTCCGACCTTTGGATACTTTTCAGTTCCCAAAAATAGCATATGCTCTAAGTAGTGAGCTAAACCCTCTCGGTCTGTAGGGTCATCAAAATGCCCGACATTAACGGCGAGTGCGGCTGCAGCTTTTTGAGCGTTCTGATCGTGAACTAACAGTACTCTCAACCCGTTATCCAATGTTATGTAACGGTATTGATGTTCATCATTAGGGCTTAAATGCACAGATGCATCTCCAGAGCAGGTGGTTTTTAAATTATGTACGCGATGATTTAAGGTGCAAACCTCGCGATCATATTTTGGGATATGAAGTGCTTTTTGGCGACTTCTAAATCACTTTTATCGATTTTTATCAGTGATTTATTTTCTTTTAATAAGATTGTTAAGAAAGTCGAACTCTTTAGCAAGTGACTTGATATAATTATTTATATAGACTGCGGTTTCTCTAGTTTGAGAGCCAAACGCTAAGTAGCGTATCGCTGATATGGGATATATCGACTTTCGAAATGTTACGTAGACAGGACTGAACATGAAAATATTCATAATGCGCCACGGTGAAGCAGAACATTTTGCTAACTCGGATGCAGAACGTGCGTTAACGAAGCGCGGTAAAATGGCGTCTCTTGCGGTAGCTCAAGCTGCAAATGAGCAAGGGTTTAGCCAGTTCGATAAAGTGCTTGTGAGCCCATACTTGAGGGCACAAGAAACGTGGTTAGAAATCTCTCAAGCGTTTTCTGGAAAGAAAGTAGAAACCTGTGATGATATTACGCCTTACGGAATGTCTGACGATGTGTTTGATTTGACCATAGCAATGGCTGAAGTAGAAAAGCTAGAGACCATTTTATTTGTTTCTCATTTACCTCTAGTGGGCTATTTAACGGCTGAATTTGCGACGGGCATGGCGCCACCTATGTTCCCAACCTCAGGGCTCGCGTGTATTGAATTCGACCTTGAAAAACAAAAAGGCGAGTTGCTTTGGAACATTAATCCATAGCTGAGACCGTTTTCTCAAGATAAATTTAAGGGCACCTCATGATTATTGAGATGCCCTTTGTTGTTTCTAACGGATTATTTCGACCAAACGACAAGGTGCTGGACGTACTTTTTAGAATAAAGAGCAAGTCGATGGCTATTTATCTGGGATAGCAAGTAAAACCAGTAGCGCCCCATGGCCACCGAACTCTAAAGGTGCTTGGTGAAAAGCCATCACATCTGGGTGCC
>NZ_JBFRVX010000364.1:0-462 GCF_041475345.1 Vibrio sp. 10N.222.48.A3
TACGAAGAGTTTACCAAGAGTGATGATACGCCCGTCACTAGTGCTGATCTCGCCGCTCATAAACTGATCTCGAAAAAACTTAGCGAACTGACACCTGATATTCCGGTGTTATCGGAAGAAGCCGCTGATATCAGCCTAGAGCAACGTTCTCAATGGGATCGCTACTGGTTGGTTGACCCGCTGGACGGAACACAGGAATTCATCGCACGAAGTGGCGATTTCGCGACAATCATAGCCCTAATCGAACACAACAAGCCGGTAATGGGCGTGGTGTACGCACCGGTTTCAGGTGTGAGTTATTACGCTTACAGTGGTAAAGGTGCATGGAAAATTCCAGACCTTAATGACAGCGTTAAAATCAAAACGCACCGTCACGAGCTACCAAACCAATCGATCGCGATGGCAATCAGCCGTCGCCAAGACATCAATCGAATCACTAACCGTATGAGCTCTGCTTGGAAC
>NZ_JBFRVX010000365.1:0-4169 GCF_041475345.1 Vibrio sp. 10N.222.48.A3
TATTGCACAAGTGGACAGTTAACTGTAAAAAAGTGCAAAGTTTCGAGTAAATTACCACCAAACTGGGTTAAACTCTTTTAAAGAAAATTCCATTAAAGGCAGGAATAGGAAAATGAAAAAACTGCTTCCACTATTTATCAGTGCAGCAATTGGCAGCCTGAGTTCGTCAGCTTTCGCTGATACGCTAGCTGAGGTTTACGACCAAGCAAAACAGAACGATCCTCAACTTCTTCGTTCAGCAGCGAAGCGCGATGCCGCTTTTGAAGCAGTAACGTCAAACCGTAGTGACTTGCTACCACAAATTGACTTGAGAGCTAACTACGACATCAACCGTGGTGAGCGAAGTGATGTAAATAATGACAGCAATCAATGGGGAGCTGGAATTTACTTTTCTCAAGAGCTGTACAAACGCTCTTCTTGGATCACGCTAGATACAGCAGAGAAAACAGCTCGCCAAGCTGATTCTGCTTATGCAGCAGAGCAACAAGACCTGATCCTTCGTGTTGCTACCGCTTACTTCGAAGTACTTCGTGCTCAAGATAGCCTAGAGTTTGTTCGTGCTGAAAAAGCCGCAGTTGCTCGTCAACTGGAACAAACTAAGCAGCGCTTTGAAGTTGGCCTTTCAGCAATCACCGATGTGCATGATGCGCAAGCTCAGTACGATGGCGTATTGGCAGACGAAGTTTTAGCAGAGAACACTCTGATTAATAACTACGAAGGTCTACGTGAAATCACAGGTCAAGAGCACTCTAACCTAAACATCTTAGATACAGACCGCTTCTCAGCAAGCAAGTCTTCTGAATCTGCTGTTGCACTGGTTGAGCAAGCTCAAGAGAAAAACCTGAAGCTATTGGCATCACGTATTGATCAAGACATCGCTAAAGATAACATCACGCTAGCAAGCTCAGGTCATCTACCTAGCCTAACGTTGGACGGTAGCTACTCTCTTGCCGATCAATCAAGCAGCCCTAGTGATTACGACCAAGATAACCTAAACGTCGGCTTAAATTTAGTTGTGCCTCTATACACAGGTGGTAGTACAACTTCTTTGACTAAACAGGCTGAATACAACTACGTTGCAGCAAGTGAAGATCTTGAAGCGACTTACCGTAGCGTTGTGAAAGACGTTCGTGCCTTCAACAACAACATCAGTGCTTCAATTGGTGCGCTACGCGCTTACGAACAGTCTGTTGTTTCTGCTCAGTCGGCTCTAGAAGCTACAGAAGCAGGTTTTGATGTAGGTACTCGTACTATCGTTGACGTACTAGATTCAACTCGTCGTCTATACGATGCCAACAAGAACCTTTCAGATGCTCGTTACAACTACATCCTAAGTGTACTTCAGCTTCGTCAAGCTGTTGGTACGCTAAGCGAACAAGACATTGTTGATGTAAACGCAGGTCTAAAAGTCGCAAGTAAGTAATGCTTAAATCCTAGTTAAATACTCTAACCAGAGTATTTAATAAAGTGACTAGATTACCGTTACAAAAATGCCGCTCAATGAGCGGCATTTTTATTATCTATTGAAAGCTAATTCTCAGCCTAACCCAAAGGTTAAGCCTTGAGACAAGAAAGTTAGAAGACTAAGAGTTAGCCTCGACCACCTTTAATCGCTTTAATGATTTCAGTCGTAGAGCAACCATCTTCAAAGTTAAGTACTTTAACTTCACCGCCAGCCGCAATCACTTCTGCACCACCAGCAATCTCTTCAGGTTTGTAATCACCACCTTTCACAAGAATGCTTGGAAGAACTTCAGAGATCAAACGTTGCGGTGTATCTTCAGAAAACGGAACAACCCAATCAACCGCACCTAAACCAGCCAGTACCGCCATACGACGATCAGTTGGGTTCACAGGACGACCTGGACCTTTTAAGCGTTTCACTGATTCATCCGTATTCACAGCAACGATCAAACGATCACCTAACTCAGCAGCATGGTTCATGTAAGAGACATGTCCCGCATGCAGGATATCAAAGCAGCCATTAGTCATAACGACTTTCTCGCCTTTCGCACGAGCACGTTTCACCGCTTCAACTAGGGCAGCTTCAGAGATCACACCGTAGTCAGTATCTTGGCTACCATGAATCGCTTCCGCTAACTCAATCGTAGACAACGTCGATGTACCTAGCTTGCCGACTACCACGCCAGCTGCAGCATTTGCTAATGCACACGCCTCATCAAGTGGCTTACCTGCAGCAACTGAAGCTGCTAATACTGAAATAACCGTATCACCAGCACCAGTAACGTCATACACTTCTTTCGCTTGGGTCGGTAAGTGGAATGGTTCTACGCCTTTGCGGAGCAATGTCATGCCATGCTCACTGCGAGTCACTAGCAAGGCTTCAAAATCAAACTCTTCGATTAACGCGAGCCCTTTTTCGATCATTTCATCTTCAGACTTAACCTTACCGGCAACCAGCTCAAACTCCGCCATGTTTGGCGTAAGTAATGTCGCCCCACGGTAGCGTTCAAAATCTGCACCTTTAGGATCAATAAACACCGGAACGTTCGCTGCGCGCGCTTTTTGAATAAAGCTCTGCACATGCTCCAAAGCACCTTTCGCATAATCAGATAAGATTACCGAGCGTACATTAGGAAGAGCTTGCTCCATGCGAGATAAAACAAGTTCAGGATCCGTGTTCTCAAATTTGTCTTCAAAATCAAGACGGATCAACTGCTGTCCACGGCTCATGACACGCAATTTTGTGATGGTCGGGTAATCGTCCAACTCAACAAAATCACACTTAACCTTTAATGCACCCAAAGTATTTTTCAACACCTCAGCTGGCTCATCTTTTCCAGTCAAACCAACGATATGAGCATGACCACCAAGAGAGGCAATATTCATTGCTACGTTGGCAGCACCACCAGGGCGCTCTTCGTTATTTTCTACTTTAACAACGGGCACAGGTGCTTCTGGTGAAATACGGCCAGTAGGGCCATACCAGTAACGGTCAAGCATTACATCACCGACAACAAGAACGCCTGATTGGCTGTAGTCAGGTAGAATTGGTTTCATTGTGGATCTCCAAAAATCGAATCTGGCTAGAGTCTAGCACACTGATTACAGTGGCTAAACCATAGAAAAATGAGTGAAAGCCTAACTCGATAGATACTCTAGTAGCTAAGAAGTCGATAAGCGATCACTAAATGATAATGACGTAACCGTTAAGAAATAGTTCCGTTACGCTTCCATCCATTGCTTCCATGCCTGAACAACATGTTCCCTTTCCATTTTAAATTTATCAATCGCCACGTCCGCATCAAGGTTGAGTAGATTGCGGTGATGGATTTCATCTCTTAATGTTGTATAGGCATTAGTTAATGCCATGCCTTGCTGTTCGTCCATAATCCCTTGTGACAACAGACTTTCAAAGATTCGTACATTGTCACACCAACGAGTCAACTTAGGTTTTTCATTACTGTATCGAAGTACTAAATATTGCGCCAAAAACTCAATATCGGTGATACCACCCGTATCTTGTTTCAGCATGAATCGATCGGCTTTTTTTCCACCGAGGTGCCCGCGCATTTTTTCACGCATATCGACAACGGATTTTTTAAGTACAGCTTCATCTCGAGTCAAACACAAAATCTCATGGCGAGTCTTGTTAAATGCCGAAGCCAATAAGTCATCGCCATAAATCATACGAGCACGAGTCAAAGCTTGGTGTTCCCAAGTCCACGCGTCATTGTGCTGATACTCGTCAAAAGCATCGGTTGGACTCACCAATAAACCAGAGACACCTGAAGGACGTAAGCGAGTGTCGACCTCGTACAAAATACCAGAAGCAGTTCTGGTCGAGAAAATATGAATAATGCGCTGCGCCAATCTCAGATAAAATTGGCGTCCGTCGATCTCTTTTTTACCATCAGTATAGATGTGTACCGGGCAATCGTGCATGAACACAATATCAAGATCGGAGTTATAACCAAGCTCCCAACCGCCGACTTTGCCGTAACCAACCACGGCGAAGCCACGGCCTTCACGATCTTTAACGTGGGTAGGCTCCCCAAACTTGGCTGTCACTTGTAACCAAGCTTGATTAATGCCGGCCTCAACAATCGCTTCTGCTAAATAGGTTAGATGGTCGCTTACCTTCATAACAGGCAAAACGCCCGCAATATCAGCGGCTGCAATTCTCAAGATACAAGTCTGCTTAAACT
>NZ_JBFRVX010000366.1:0-6392 GCF_041475345.1 Vibrio sp. 10N.222.48.A3
AAATTAAGGGTTGGTTACTTTTCTCATAGAGCCCGACCTTCAATCCAGTTTGGAGTTAATTATGAGCAATGAAATGTTAACAATGCTAAAAGACGCACTTGATATGTTCGCTTTCTTAGCAGTAGAGTTAATTATCCTTTTTTTAGCGATCAGCTACATTGTTGGGATTCTTCAAGAGTTCCTTACACCAGAAAAGATTCAATCTATCCTGAGCTCACGTAATGGTAAGGGGTATGTGGTTGCTGCACTATTGGGTGCAATTACACCTTTCTGTTCATGTTCGACCATTCCTTTCCTAAAAGGATTGCTGCGTGCAAGAGCGGGTTTCGGTCCAATGATGGTGTTCCTATTCGGTAGCCCACTATTGAACCCAGTGATCATTGGTTTGTTCGTGATTACGTTCGGTTGGCAAGTCGCTGTGTTCTACTTCCTTGTAGCAATGACGGTATCTGTAGTCGCTGGTTACGCACTTGAGAAGTTAGGTTTTGAACGCTACGTCAAACCTGAAGCGTATGAATCGACAGGTTCTGCTTCAAGCTGTGGCACTAGTTGTCGTGACTCTACTCCTAAGAAAGCAGCAACGGCTAAAGCGGAATCTTCATGTGGTACAAGTGCATGTGGTGAGCCTGCGCCAGCAATGGCGAAAGAGACATCTTGCTGCGATTCTAAAAAAGAAGAGCCACAAGTCACGGTTTCATGCTGTTCTGCGGATGGAAGCGCGACTGCTGAAATTGTAGAGAAGAAAGAACCTAGCCGTTGGATGAGAATTTGGTTCTCAACTTGGAAAGACTTCAAACAAGTTTTCCCTTACCTAATGATGGGTATTGCGATTGGTTCATTCATCTACGGCTTCATTCCTACAGACCTAATTGCACAGTACGCTGGTGAAGGTATGTGGTATGCGATTCCAGTAGCAGCCGTGATTGGTATTCCACTGTACATTCGTGCTGAAGCGGTAATCCCATTAAGTGCTGCTCTAGTTCAGAAAGGCATGGCGTTGGGTTCGGTAATGGCATTGATTATTGGTAGTGCAGGTGCAAGTTTAACGGAAGTTATCCTGCTTAAATCAATCTTCAAGAACCAAATGATTGCAGCATTCCTATTCGTTATCCTAAGCATGGCGATGGGGGCAGGCTTCCTATACAGCTTCATCTTTGGTTAATCGGGTCTGATTCCTAGATAACTCCATTGATAGCAAGATATAGATAATAAAAAAGAGCTCACTTAGTTGAGCTCTTTTTGTGTTTAGGAGGTCAAAAAATCATGGGCATTAGGCTTAATTTTTTTGAGAACGCTATTATTCCGGAAGTGCTGCTATCGAAAATAACACTCATCAACCCCTACTTTTAGACTTGAATGTAACCGCTTTGATGCCAAGTATTAACGATATTTATGTTTCGTAGGTGTTAATTAATTGGTGATCCTATTTAATCTTTTTGGCTAATTATTGGACGGTTTTCATATCGATATCTAGTATTTATGTAAGGGTGAATAATGAAATAGCATCGTTCAAAATTAACGTTTGTTTAGCTTTAATTCAACGATGACAACGTCAAAAGACTTGGAGTTAATGAATGAAAGATAAGTTGAAAATTTACTGCCTTGGAACCCCTACACTTGAAACCAGAGAATCATTTGAGCTCGTGCCAGTCAGTGACATTAATCAACTCCCTGAATTATTGGGCGGCGTCATAGTTCTAAATGGCGATCTTAGTTCGCAAGACGACGTGATGAGCCAACTCCACCGTAGCAGGAAATTTTGGTCTTGGAAGATTTATATTTTAGAAGATAGTGCATTATCAGAGTGTTTATCAGACGGCACTTTAAATCCAGAAAGTGTTGAAGAAGAGGTGATTCAACACCGCAGAACGTTAGAAAGTATTATCGACACATCGGATACATTAGACCCTCTTGTTGGGTGGTTAGGCTTGGATCAAAGACGTCGATTATCACCTCACAAATATTTGTCTCATAAATCGATATATTCCTATCCGTTAGTGGAGCTTTACTATCCGGAGTTAAGTTCAACTTATCGTTTTGTATTATCAGAGACTAAGCGAGACACTTTTGAAATTGAGGATTTAATCGATCGAGTAAGAGTGTGTCATGAATGTGCCAGTGCCCACTTAAACTACATCGAAGCGTGTCCTTCTTGCAAAGACATTGATATTACTGAGCGTACCTCTCTCCATTGTTTCACGTGTGGCCATGTTGCTGAACAAGGGCTTTTCAAACGCAATCAAAAATTAGAATGCCCGAAATGTTTGACTCAGCTTCGACATATTGGAGTGGATTATGATCGCCCTTTAGAAACTCATACATGTAACTCATGCTCTCACTCTTTTTCTGAGGCGGAGACATTAGCTTCTTGTTTCGAGTGTGGTACAAAAAACGATATTTCAAAGTTGGTTGTTAGGAAGATTTATTCGCTGAAACTTGGAGTTCAGGGAGAGTATATATTCCGTCATGGAGTGAAGCTATCGGCGCCTGAACTGACCTTAAGCGGGAAAGTAGACGGCGGGTATTTTTCTAATCTTCTTAGCTGGGTTAATAGGATTGCACTTCGCCACGAAGAAGAGCACTTATTATTGGGGTTACACCTGCCTGATTTAGCGCAGTATGTGTCTAAAAATGGAGACGCAAAAATGTTTGCTTTGATCGAGCAAATTACAGAGCGTTTAAACGGATTGTTTAGAGATTCTGATATTTGTTGTCAGTTTAAAAGCGATGTTCTTCTTGTATTTATGCCTAAAGCTAAGATGGAACATATAGAAGTATTACGCGAGAAAATAGAAGCACTTTGTTCTTTAATCGAAGATGACGATTTCACGCTGAATGTCTTTGCATGGGGTATACCCGATCCAACAATGAAAGAAGATGTTGGTTATTGGTTAGAAAGTAAAGTCAGTGAAATCTATGCTGTCAGTTAGCCTTGATCTCCAACAGTACTTCTGGGGGATGCTTTTAGAGAACTCTGAGCTTTGGCTAATGCTTTTCCCCATGATGATTATGGTGGAGCTCCCACTCTTTCTGCTTGTGTTAAGTGGAATCTTTCGCTGGTCTTATTCGGCCAGTGACATAGAGATAAAAGAATACCCAAGCATCTCGTTTGTAATTACTTGTTATGGAGAAGGAGATGCAATTGAGATAACGATCGACACGCTTGTTGAACAGCTTTATCCCGGAAAGATTGAGATTTTAGCCGTAGTCGATGGAGCAACTCAAAATGAAGATACCTACTTAGCTGCAATGCGAGGGGAGCAAAGACATAAAACGGTAAGAAACAGAGATGTTCGTGTCATTCCTAAGTGGCAAAGAGGAGGTCGCGTATCAACGTTAAATGCTGGTTTAGATAACGCTACCGGCGATTTTGTTATTAATGTTGATGGTGATACTTCTTTTGATAACGACATGGCGTTACAAATGATGAAGCAATTTACTGATAAGAATGTGATTGCTTCTGGAGGTGCTTTACGCGTTAGAAACTGGCAAGAAAATTTGCTTACGCGAATGCAGTCTCTTGAATATATGTTATCAATGCAAGCTGGTAAGACGGGGCTATCCAACTGGGGTGTTCTCAATAATATATCAGGAGCATTTGGTGCCTTTCGAAAGAACACTCTGAAGCAAGTTGGAGGGTGGGATACCCATACTGCTGAAGATCTCGACTTAACGATGAGGCTCAAACAGTACAAGAAAAGACATCCAAACAATAAACTCGCTTTTACACCCAAAGCTGTGGGCCATACTGATGTACCCAATACACTGAAAGGGTTGGTACAACAAAGGCTAAGATGGGATGGAGACTTATTATTTCTGTTTTTAAGGAAACACAATGAAGGTCTAACCCCTAGATTACTCGGTTGGGGAAACTTTATATTTACTTTAGTTTATGGCGTTCTACAAAACGTATTGCTGCCCATTCTAGTTTCGCTATTCATGTTTTACATATTTTGGGCTTACCCCTTCGATCTTGTTGCTGCACTTCTGATCCTTATCTATTGCGTCTATTTGTCGACAGTGTTGTTGTTTTTTACTGTCTATATTGGGTTGGTTTCCGAAAGAGCGAAAGAAGATCTTAAGATGGCAAAATGGCTAATCTTGTATCCGTTTTATCAGTTCTTTATGCGGTTGATTACGGCGTTCTCTATGGTGAATGAGTTATTTAGAAGAAGTCATGAAGAATCCAGTATGGCTCCTTGGTGGGTATTGAAAAAAGGCAAAAGGTTTTAACAATGAAAGTGAAATTTCATCTTGATAAAAAGAATAACCCTCAATCGGATGATGGTATCAAAGTTGCTTACGGACAAGCGAAAAGAGGAGGCTACCGCTTTCGTTGGTATTTAATCCTAAGCTTAGTGGTTAGCCCTCTATTATTCGTAGCGTATTTTTTCTTAAAGACAAATTTTCTGGTTATTGCTCCGGCAATCATTACCTCGCATCCTGTAACCTTAACCTCTAAAGTTGCAGGAGTAGTCGGCCCAATTCCAGTAGACGATGGAAGTCAAATCCTAAAATCAGAGACAGCGATTCAGTTGACTAATATGGAAGTGGAAGCGCAAATCGAATTTCTTCATGCTGAGTTATTAGATTTAGAAATCAGGTCTCCTGATGATATTGGCTTACTGCACTTGAAAGGCATTGAAGAAACGCGCAGTAATTTAAACACGGTACAGCAAATTCAAACGCGATATGAAGAATATAGGAAAAAAGGTCAGGTATCCGATGTGGACTATGCAAGTATAGTGGGAATGAGTAACTCACTTAATAATCAGCTTAATGGACAAAAACTTGATTATCAAAATGCGAAATTAGCTGAACAAGAAAGAGAATTAGCGGGTCCGGTTAGTCAGGCTCGACGTGCTTTAATGAAAGATCTAGCACTTAAACGTGTTGTTGAACAAGGATTGGCGATTAAGTCTCCCTATGAAGGTCGCGTTGTCGATATCCATGTCGTTGAAGGACAGAGAGTGTTCGAAGGTGACGAGCTTGTAACGATAGCGAAGAATACCATCCCGCAAGTGGTCGCGTATTTAGACCCTAAATATTTAGAGAATGCGATAATAGGAGCTCATACCAAGGTAAGGTTTCCTAATGGTAGTACTTTTGAGGCTGAGATTGCAGATTCGGTAGAAATCGTCAGTAAGTTGCCGACTCAATTAGCAAGCCCTTTTGAAGGGCAGCCAGCATATCTCAAAGTAGCATTGAACTTTACGGCTGATTTGCCTAGAGAATATTGGATTGAAGGGATGACCGTCGAAGTGCGTTTTTAATTAGCACGCTAACTTGACCATAAATGGAGCGTATATCGCTCCATTTATGGTTTTAGGGCTAGCTATTTTTATAGCGAACTGTTGTTTTAGAGTGACCTCTGCTTTAGAGAGAACTATCGTAGAGAGAGCTGTGGATATCAAAAACCACGTACATCCAGTTCATTGTTGATCAATACAACACACTGAGAAGCAAACAACATGTTTGGACCTAAGCTGATTTTCTCTGTCCCTAAACGCTTCAAGCTGTTGTAGCTTTTCTTCGGCATAGGGATATGGTCAGTTAGAAGGAAACATGGGTTTTCCGCAATCTCTGCGTCACGGATAAAGTCGCCTTTCTTATCCATCATGTACAGCTGGTGGTCTTCAGCCAGTTCTTTAACCAACTTTTCAAAACTCATAGTACGAACAGTGATGCCCGGTTCAACCTGACGTGTCTGTTCTTTTATCATGCCTTGAGAAGCATCAACCGCTCTTACTACCGCTGATAACAATGCCGATTCATGAAAGCCACCAATGTTAGTGATCTCATTTGAATCGAAAGTGATCGTACGTGAAAAGTCTTTAGTACTTTCTAATACAAGGTGCACGGTGACATTCTCACGGTGTGATTGAGCAACGAAGATCGTGTTCATCAGAGTATGAGCCAGAATCTCAGTATGAGCGTCTTGCCCAACACCTTCTAAGATAAGTTTGCTCTCTGTAGGGGCTGCGCGAGCGCGTAATACAAATGAACGCATGGGATGTACCTTGTCAGTATGTGATAAAGCGAAATAGGCTTAATCAACATGAATTGATGAATAACTAAAAATTATGGCGGTATGTAACTCTTTTCTATTAATGAAGTCAAATGGAGTTATGTATAGTACTGACCACAAGAACTCTACGTATTAAATAGAGAGTGACCACATTACAAGATGGTAAAGGTTGAAGCTAACCAAGGTTTACATAGATAGTATGCGCAAATTATTAGGTGACTTATACCAATCACAGTAAGTGATCATAAATAGCGCAGGGAAAAGGCTTGAGAACAAGGCGGCTCTATTCGACAAAGAGTTTCGATAAGTAGTTATTCTACTATCAAAATTTCTAACGCAGTTATTAAGCGTTTTAACCAGCTAG
>NZ_JBFRVX010000367.1:0-9457 GCF_041475345.1 Vibrio sp. 10N.222.48.A3
TGTAATCATTACCCTTACTATTTTGCCTTTAGTATTTTTAGGTTCAAAAGTACTCACGGACACGAAACAGCGGCTGGTTGATGAAGAACTTAATCTTGTCCGTCCGATATTAGAGGGGATTGCTGAAAATTTAAAAGAGCCATATAGATTTCCTCTGGATTCACGTTCAGAATTACAGGGTTTTGCCTCATTTAATACTGCTTCTCGATTTCCTCATTTATATCATGCTGCCATAGACTATTTCGCTGAAGTTGGAGAGCCGGTATACGCTATTGCTGATGGTGTTGTAAGTTATTCTGGTTACATGAACGGTTATCCTGGCGTTGTGATTATTGATCACCCAAAAGAAAACCTTTATTCATTGTACGGTCATCTGTCATTAAAAAGCTGGTTAGTCTCAAAAGGGGCAATTAAAAAAGGGGATTTGCTTGGTTATATAGCTGACCCTTCAGAGGATTTTGGCATTGGTGTAAATGCCCATATACATTTTTCAATAAGAATGGGGTCACGTATGGAATACCCAGAAACTGGTCCCGATCGTTGGATGGGGGGATACACAACAGAACCTCCAATATTTAAAGGGTACATAGACCCTGAACAATTCATATTACTAACCAAGTCTAAATTATCACGAAACTAATCCAATACGCGTATAACAAATAATGATTGAGCGTTGCCTAGCCAACGTTAAATCCCGAGTGTAAAACAAGTCCGAAGTCACTTTATTAAGTAAATTGCACTAGCAACCAAATAACTACAAAAACAAAAAAGCGAACCAAGTGGTTCGCTTTTGTTTATCTAAAATCTACAAAAATTAGTCTTCGTAGTTATCGATACTTGGGCAAGAACAGATTAGGTTACGGTCACCGTATACGTTGTCTACACGGTTAACAGTTGGCCAGTACTTCGAGTTCTTGGTTGCTTTCGATGGGAAGCAAGCCAGTTCGCGAGAGTAAGGGCGATCCCATTCTGCGCCTGAAAGGTCAACTTGTGTGTGCGGTGCGTTCACTAGAGGGTTGTTATCTAGTGGCCATTCACCCGCTTTCACTGCTGCCATTTCGTGACGGATTGCGATCATCGCTTCACAGAAACGGTCTAACTCTTCTAAATCTTCAGATTCAGTTGGCTCTACCATTAGTGTGCCAGCTACTGGGAAAGACATAGTAGGCGCGTGGAAACCGAAGTCCATTAGACGCTTAGCGATATCTTCTTCGCTGATGCCTGTGTCTTCTTTAAGTGGACGAATATCGATAATACATTCGTGCGCTACGCGGCCGTTAGTGCCACGGTAAAGAACAGGGTAGTGAGGGCGTAGTTTCTCCATCACGTAGTTTGCGTTCAGAATTGCTACTTTCGTTGCGTCTGTTAGGCCAGGTTCGCCCATCATTGCAATGTAAGCCCAAGAGATAGGTAGAATTGAAGCACTACCTAGATCTGCTGCTGATACCGCATAGTCAGAACCTTGTACACCGTTTTCGATGTGACCTGGTAGGAAAGGTGCTAGGTGCGATTTAACGCCGATAGGACCCATACCCGGACCGCCACCACCATGTGGGATACAGAATGTTTTGTGTAGGTTCAAGTGAGATACGTCTGAACCGATGAAGCCAGGTGAAGTTAGACCTACTTGAGCGTTCATGTTCGCGCCGTCTAGGTAAACCTGACCGCCCGCTGCGTGTACTTGTTCACACACTTCTTTCACTTGCTCTTCGTATACGCCGTGCGTAGAAGGGTAAGTGATCATGATGCTTGATAGGTTGTCTTTGTGCTTCTCGATTTTTGCTGCTAGGTCTGTCATGTCGATGTTGCCATCTTCATCACACTTAACAACCACAACCTTCATTGACACCATTGATGCTGTTGCAGGGTTAGTACCGTGCGCAGAGCTTGGAATCAGACAAACGTTACGGTGAGCTTCACCGCGGCTTGCGTGGTAGCGTTGAATCGCGATTAGACCTGCGTATTCGCCAGATGCACCAGAGTTAGGCTGTAGTGAGAAATCGTCGTAACCGGTAAT
Source organism: Vibrio sp. 10N.222.48.A3 (assembly GCF_041475345.1). Taxonomy (NCBI): domain Bacteria; kingdom Pseudomonadati; phylum Pseudomonadota; class Gammaproteobacteria; order Vibrionales; family Vibrionaceae; genus Vibrio; species Vibrio sp. 10N.222.48.A3. The sequence goes on from NZ_JBFRVX010000367.1 coordinate 2,018, forward strand.
TTCACAAAGCTTCTCTTTAAGATCTTTCGCTAGCGCTGTGTAACCTGCTGCTTGATCAAGAGGTGCGAATGGGTGAATAGAACCAAACTCAGGCCATGTTACTGGGATCATCTCAGCAGCAGCGTTCAGCTTCATCGTACAGCTGCCCAGTGGGATCATGCCGTGCGTTAGTGAGAAGTCTTTGTTCTCAAGCTGTTTTAGGTAACGCATCATTTGCGTTTCGCTGTGGTGCGTATTGAATACTGGGTGAGTTAGGAACTCTGATTCACGACGGCAGTTTTCTGGAATTGCTGCAAACTCGTTTGATGCAATGTCAGAAGATAGTGCTTGAACGTCTTCTTTCACGTCGAAGATTGCAAACAGTGCGTTCACGTCGTCGATTGTTGTTGTTTCATCTAAGCTGATACCGATCTTACCCTTAAGAAGGCGAAGGTTGATGTCTGCGGCTTGCGCTTTTGCGTACAGTGCATCTGTCTTGTCTTCTGTGTTCAGCGTGATGGTATCAAAGAAGCTGTTGTTCGTTAGCTCGTAACCCGCTTTAGTCAGGCCAGCCGCTAGGATAGCTGTCATGTGGTGTGTACGACGAGCAATAGTACGAAGGCCTTCTGCACCGTGGTAAACCGCGTAGAAAGACGCCATGTTTGCTAGAAGTGCTTGAGCTGTACAGATGTTCGATGTCGCTTTCTCGCGGCGGATGTGTTGCTCACGAGTTTGCATTGCCATACGTAGTGCTTGGTTACCGTGAGTATCGATTGAAACACCGATTACACGACCTGGCATTGTACGCTTATGCTTTTCACGAGTACCCATGAATGCAGCGTGTGGACCGCCGTAACCCATAGGAACACCGAAACGTTGCGCGCTGCCGATTACTACGTCTGCGCCCATTTCGCCAGCTGGCTTAAGTAGAGCAGAAGCAAGTAGGTCAGTTGCAACCGTTACAAGAGTCTTGTTTGCTTGAGCTTTCGCAATGATGTCTGTTAGATCACGAACTTCGCCTGTTGTACCAGGGTATTGAACTAACGCACCAAATACGTCTTGCTCTGGAAGTGTTTCAAGAGCACCAACCATTACTTCAAAACCGATGTACTCAGCACGAGTTTTAACAACTTCTAGTGTTTGAGGATGAACATCGTCGGCAACGAAGAATACTTTGCTCTTGCTTTTACCAGCACGCTTACACAGTGTCATGGCTTCGCCAGCCGCTGTCGCTTCATCAAGAAGAGACGCGTTCGCGATTTCCATACCAGTTAAGTCCATTACCATTTGTTGGTAATTCAGTAGAGCTTCAAGGCGACCTTGAGAAATCTCTGGTTGGTATGGGGTGTAAGCTGTGTACCAGCCTGGGTTCTCTAGAACGTTACGTAAAATAACGTTTGGAGTGAATGTGTTGTAATAGCCTTGGCCAATGAAAGTACGTTTAACTTGGTTTAGGTTAGCGATCTCTTTAAGAGAGGTCAGCATGTCCATTTCGCTCAGTGGCGCAGCAAGTGTCATTGGTTTTTCAAGACGGATTTGTGCAGGAACCGTTTCGTCGATCAGTGCGTCAAGGCTAGTCGCGTTGATCGCTTCAAGCATTTTTTGCTGGTCTGCTTTATTAGGGCCGTTATGACGAGCAACAAACTCGTTTTGCGTACCCAAGTCTTTCAGTAATTGGCTTTGAAGTAATTCAGTCATGATATGTTCTACTTTCTCTCTGGAGCCGTGAGCTAGCCCCTAAAATTAAGCTGCTCCAAAGAGCAGCTTTATCGTAATGAGGTTACCTATTAGTCTTCTTCTACAGAGCTTAGGTATTCTTCCGCATCTTTAAGGTTGTTTAGTTCAGACGCATCAGACATCTTCACTTTAACAATCCAACCACCTTCATAAGGTTCTTCGTTGATTAGCTCTGGGCTATCTTCTAATTCTTCGTTGATTTCTACAATTTCGCCAGAGATTGGTGCGTAGATATCAGAAGCTGCTTTTACTGATTCAACCAGAGAGAAGCTTTCGCCAGCTTCAATTTCGTCTTCAGTGTCTGGCAGGTCAACAAACACAACGTCACCTAGTAGCTCTTGAGCGTGCTCAGAAATACCAATAGTTACAGTACCGTCACCGTTGTCTTTAACCCACTCGTGGCTGTCTGCAAACTTTAGTGTATTGTCCATTGCTTATTCTCCAAAAATTTATGAGGTTTTAATTTAAATCTAAAAATTGGTTTAACGGTAAAGAGGGAAGCGTTTGCAAAGCTCTTTAACTTGCTTGCGAACACGTTGCTCAACTTCAGCATTGCCTTCAGGGCTTTCAACTAAGCCATCAAGTACATCGCCGATCCATTCACCGATAAGTTTGAATTCTTCAGTGCCAAAACCACGACTGGTTCCAGCTGGCGTGCCTAAACGGATACCAGAAGTAATCATAGGCTTCTCTGTATCGAATGGTATGCCATTTTTGTTACATGTGATCCCTGCACGCTCTAATGCTTCTTCAGTTACGTTACCTTTCAAGCCTTTAGGGCGAAGGTCAACCAGCATTAGATGTGTGTCTGTACCGCCAGTCACAATGTCACAACCGCGAGTTTGCAACACTTCAGCAAGAACTTTTGCGTTGTCGATCACTGAATCAATATAAGTATTAAATTCTGGGCCAAGTGCTTCGCCAAACGCCACTGCTTTAGCCGCGATAACGTGCATTAGTGGGCCGCCTTGAAGGCCAGGGAACACTGCAGAGTTGATCTTTTTGTTGATGTCTTCGTGGTTCGTCAGAATCATACCGCCGCGTGGGCCACGAAGTGTTTTGTGCGTTGTTGTGGTAACAACGTGTGCATGTGGTAGTGGGCTAGGGTGAGCACCTGTCGCGATAAGACCTGCGATGTGTGCCATATCGACCATTAGGAAAGCGCCAACTTCGTCAGCAATTTCGCGGAACTTAGCGAAATCAATAACGCGTGGGATAGCACTACCACCTGCAATAATCATTTTAGGTTGACTTTCGACAGCTAAAGCGCGAACTGCTTCGTAATCGATTTCAAGTGTGTCGCGGTCTACGCCATATTGAACTGCGTTGAACCACTTACCAGACATTGCAGGACGTGCACCGTGTGTGAGGTGACCACCAGCATCTAAAGACATACCAAGGATTGTATCGCCGGGTTGAAGTAGGGCAAGTTTTACTGCACCGTTTGCTTGAGCGCCAGAGTGAGGCTGCACGTTTACGTATTCACATTTAAACAGCTGTTTAGCACGTTCAATTGCGATAGCTTCAACGGTATCTACGTGCTCACAACCACCGTAGTAGCGACGGCCTGGGTAGCCTTCTGCGTATTTGTTGGTTAGGCAAGTGCCTTGAGCTTGCATTACTGCTTTAGAAACGATGTTCTCAGAAGCAATAAGTTCGATTTGTTCGTTTTGACGAGTGTTCTCTGCTTGGATTCCAGCAAATACGGCGTCGTCAGTACCTGATAGGTTCGTAGAGAAAAAACTGTCTAAGCTGTGGTTTTGGTAAGCGTTCATTGTCGAGACCTTTCATTAAGCTAATGGTGATTGTTTTTATAGTCCATTAGGTCTTACGTTGATTTCTGCATCGGTATCGTTTGCGCTATATAGGTACAGACATACGTTGATTGCGTATTAAATATACTCTTACAGCATCTAAGCGATCGTTGTAGGGTCAATGCAGCACGAATTGGTTCCCAAAAAATCGGGTAAAAAACAGCTCTCACAAATGTTAAATCTATCATTTGCGGCAAGCCGAAGTAGCATCTCTTCATCTAACAAGTCGATAACATAGCTCCGTTAAAATCAATTTTCAACAAAAATTTCCAATAGGAAACAGATTTTCTTGTTTTGCTACGGGGAGCACGCTTTATTTCTCTGTGTGCTCTTTAATCAACAAAGCGCTTTATGCAACAATGAAATTAATAGACAGGAAGTAAAAAATTAGTGAGGGACCTATGTCAGAAGACATTTATGATGAGTACCCATCTCTAACGTTGGCGAAGGAAACGTTAGACCAGAATATTGAACCACTTAGGCTTGGCCAGCGCATTAAAGACATTCGCGGTAAGCTAGGGATCACGCTAGAAGAGGCAAGCCAAAGAACAGGCTTGGCGCGTTCTACGCTCAGTAAAATAGAGAACGAACAGATCTCTCCGACCTTTCAAGCGATGCAGAAATTGGCTATGGGGTTGCAGATAGATATGCCGCAACTCTTTGAGCCACCAAGAAAAAAAGTCGCTACAGGACGTCGTGATTTAACCAAAGTAGGCCAAGGTAAACCACACCCAACACCCACTTATGAACACGAATTGCTTGCCACAGAGCTCTCTAATAAGAAGATGATGCCGTTTAAGAGTCGGGTGAGAGCTCGTACTTTTGAAGAGTATAACGATTGGGTGCGCCACGATGGTGAAGAGTTCTTAATGATCATCTCGGGTGATGTGATGTTCTACTCAGAATTCTACGAACCCGTGCCAATGAGTGAAGGCGATAGCATGTATTACGATGCGAATATGGGTCATATGCTGATTTCAACTAGTGCTGAAGATGCGCTCATTCTGTGGGTGACTGCAAAATAACTGTAGGTCACTGCAAAATAAGCTAACAAGTTTTGAATTTCTTATAGTGGATGCAAACGTTTGCTTTTGTTTTGAACGTTAGCTAATAGACGCGATATTGATGCGAAAATCATCAATATCGCGTTTTTGTATGTACCGAACAATTGTTTTTAAATTGTTAAATGTCACATTTTGAGCTGTTTGACTATTGTTAAGGGTGTAAAACTGACGCAGGCTTGTTTATTATAGTGAACATGGTTTACTCATGCTGATTGAAGTTTACTGAAGTGAATTCTTAGAAAGTGAGTTGTATGGGTTTTGTACAGTTATTCATAATTTATAGAGCCAACGATATAAGCCTATATAAAGGACATCACTTTTTACTATCTACTGTTTCTAACGTTAACCAGTATCGTTAGAGGCGACTCTAAATAGAGATATAAGCGGCAGACTCGATTTTGGACAGCCTGCAACGCTTCATGGAGAATAAAATGACTCAAGAACACGCTAATCAAGACCTACTAACAACACCACTGCATGCGCTTCACGTTGAAGAGGGTGCAAAGATGGTTCCTTTCGCTGGCTACGATATGCCAGTCCAGTACCCACTTGGTGTAAAGAAAGAGCATTTACATACTCGTGATGCAGCTGGTCTTTTTGATGTTTCTCACATGGGGCAACTTCGTCTACATGGTGCAAACGCAGCTGCTGTCTTAGAATCTTTGGTTCCTGTAGATATTATTGACCTTCCTTCTGGTAAGCAGCGCTATGCGTTCTTTACTAACGAGCAGGGCGGCATTATGGATGACCTGATGGTTGCTAATTTAGGCGACCACCTATTTGTTGTTGTGAATGCAGCTTGTAAGACACAAGATATCGACCATCTAACGGCGCACCTTCCAGCTGACGTCGAAATGGAAGTGATTGATGACCGCGCTCTATTAGCCCTTCAAGGCCCTAAAGCGTCTGAAGTTCTTGCTCGTTTCCAACCTAGCGTTGCAGACATGTTGTTCATGGACGTTCAAAAAGTCGATATCGATGGCGTTGAATGCATCGTGAGCCGCAGTGGTTACACGGGGGAAGATGGCTACGAGATCTCTGTTCCTAACGATCACGCTGAAGCATTGGCACGCAAGCTAACTTCAGAAGCGGAAGTTGAGTGGATTGGCCTTGGTGCTCGTGACTCACTTCGTCTTGAGTGTGGTCTATGTCTATATGGTCATGATCTAGACACAACGACAACGCCAGTAGAAGCTAGCCTTCTATGGGGTATTCAAAAAGTACGTCGTACAGGCGGTGAACGTGCAGGCGGCTTCCCTGGCGCTGATATCATTCTTGAGCAAATCGCAACGAAAGATGTTCAACGTAAGCGTGTTGGTCTTGTTGGTCAAACTAAAGCACCAGTACGTGAAGGTGCTGAATTGTTCGATGCTGAAGACAACAAGATTGGCGTTGTAACAAGCGGTACTGCTGGCCCTAACGCAGGCAAGCCTGTTTCTATGGCTTATGTTCGTACTGACTTAGCGGTAATTGGCACTGAAGTATTCGCTGAAGTTCGTGGTAAGAAATTACCTATGACAGTAGAAAAAATGCCATTCGTACCTCAACGTTACTACCGTGGCTAATCTATTTTAAGAGAAACTATTGAGCTAAACAAAGCCTACTGTTTGCTTCTCTGTGTAGAGAAGTTCAACGGTAGGCTTTTGGGTTTTAAGCCCATCTCCCTTTTTATGAACGTATCTAATTTTAAGAGCGTATAACTTTCTATATCGCTACAAGCGCGGCGACCTGAAAGTTCGTTTTTTTAAAACGAGACATATGGCTATATCATTAAAATTGCTTACTATAATATTAGTCGTAACGTGTTATGGTGACGATTCATCATTTTTGTAAATAAGTAGTAAGGGTTACAAGGAGTTATCTATGAATGTTAACCATACAATGAGTCCGGTTCGTAAAGCCGTTTTAGGGCTGTTAGCTCCATTGATTTACACATCAAGTGTTATGGCGACGGAAAACTCGGTCGAAAGTGCTCCTAATGTCGGTGTTTCACCTTATATCGTTAACGGTAGCAACGCTTCAGTCACCAATTTCCCATCAATGGCGAGCTTGTTTATCGATCGTATTGATTACGATGGGGTTTACTCAACGGGCTCATATTGTGGTGCAACGATTCTTGACCCAAGCCATGTTTTGACTGCTGCGCACTGTATTTATGGTGATGAGGAAGGACAGTTGTTTACTGTCGTTGTTCCTCAGATAGAAGATACCTCTCAATTCCCTAAGGGTAATATCCAGAAAGCGCGCGTTTCTGAGGTCTATTACCCTAGTGATTACTCGGATGAAATCAGCGACTTTTTGCGCAATGATGTTGCTATTCTCAAGCTAGAAAGTGCACTCAATGTTGATTCGATCAACGATGTTGTGAAGCGTCCATCAAATGAAACTTATCGTAATGCGGCGAGTGATTTTGTGGCCGTTGGTCATGGTAATACACGTACAGGCTTTGACGGAACCACCTTATTACAGAAAGTAACTCTGGCTTACGTAGATAACACAACGTGCAAGAACGCATTTACAGGTAAGGACAACCCAAATCCTCCTCTAACTGGTAAACAAATTTGTTTCACAGGTGATTTCAACATTTTCACTAGTTTATATGGCAGTACCTGCCAAGGAGACTCTGGTGGTCCAGTTTACTGGAAAGATGGTTCTGATTATCGACAAGTCGGTATTACTAGCTTTGGTCCTGCAACCTGTGGTGGTAGTTCTATCGTAACGTCCGTATTTACTGAAATCTACGATTATAAAGATTGGATCGATAGCGTGATCGCGGGTACAGAAACTGCTAAATTTGTTTCAACACACGCTAAGAGATCTGCGTACTCCGGCTTGAAGAAGAAGCC
>NZ_JBFRVX010000368.1:0-30065 GCF_041475345.1 Vibrio sp. 10N.222.48.A3
CCCAGATCCAGTTATTCAGATCGTTGTAGAGCCTCGCTCTCAAGCTGATCAAGATAAAATGACTATCGCGTTAGGTAAGCTAGCGGCAGAAGATCCATCGTTCCGTGTTGAAACGGATGACGAGACTGGCCAGACACTAATCTCTGGTATGGGTGAACTGCACTTAGATATCATCGTTGACCGCATGAAGCGTGAATTCAGTGTGAACTGCAACGTTGGTAATCCGCAAGTTGCTTATCGTGAAACCATTCGTGGTACAGCGAAAGCTGAAGGTAAATTTATCCGCGAACATGGTGGTAAAGGACAGTACGGTCACGTGTGGCTGAAACTGGAACCATCAGAAGCCGGTGAAGGCTTTGTCTTCGTAGATGAAATTGCCAATGGTATCGTGCCAAAAGAGTTCATTACCTCTGTCGCTAAAGGCGTTGAAGAGCAAATGAACAATGGTGTATTAGCGGGCTATCCAGTTTTGGATATCAAAGCTACACTATATGATGGTTCTTACCATGAAGTAGATTCAAGTGAGATGGCGTTTACAATCGCTGCCTCTATGGCTTTCAGAACAGGTGCACTAGAAGCGCAACCAGTTTTGCTTGAGCCTATGATGAAAGTTGAAGTAACTACTCCAGAAGACTGGATGGGTGACGTTGTTGGCGATATTAACCGTCGTCGCGGCATCATCGAAGGTATGGACGAGGGGACAGCTGGCCTGAAGATAATTCGTGCACAAGTTCCGTTGTCTGTCATGTTCGGTTACGCAACTGATTTACGTTCTGCGACACAAGGTCGTGCTTCTTACTCTATGGAGTTTAGTGAGTACGCTGAAGTGCCAAAAAATGTTGCTAATGCAATCATTGCAGAGCGTGGTTAAACAAAAGGGACGCAATTTTTTCATTTTTTGAAAGAACAATGCGTCCAAATATTGCGCTAACGAGAGTTGGCGCATAAAATAGCAATTTCTGGCGCGTCTCGCTCAATAATGAACGTGGCGAATCATAACTAGGAAGGAACACGATTGTGTCTAAAGAAAAATTTGAACGTACGAAACCGCACGTAAACGTTGGTACTATCGGCCACGTTGACCACGGTAAAACAACTCTAACTGCTGCTATCTGTACTACACTTGCAAAAGTGTACGGCGGTGTTGCTAAAGATTTCGCATCTATCGATAACGCTCCAGAAGAGCGCGAGCGCGGTATCACAATCGCAACTTCTCACGTTGAGTACGATACTCCTGAACGTCACTACGCACACGTAGACTGTCCTGGACACGCCGATTATGTTAAAAACATGATCACTGGTGCTGCTCAAATGGACGGCGGTATCCTAGTTGTTGCTGCTACAGATGGCCCTATGCCACAAACTCGTGAGCACATCCTACTTGGTCGTCAAGTTGGTATCCCTTACATCATCGTATTCATGAACAAATGTGACATGGTTGATGACGAAGAGCTACTTGAGCTAGTAGAAATGGAAGTTCGTGAACTTCTTTCTGAGTACGAGTACCCAGGAGACGACCTACCAGTAATTCAAGGTTCTGCACTTGGCGCTCTAAACGGCGAAAAGCAGTGGGAAGACAAGATCGTTGAGCTTGCAGAAGCACTAGATTCTTACATTCCACTTCCAGAGCGTGCTGTTGATCTACCGTTCCTACTTCCTATTGAAGATGTATTCTCAATCCAAGGTCGTGGTACTGTAGTTACTGGTCGTATCGAGCGCGGTATCCTACGTGTAGGTGACGAAGTAGAAATCGTTGGTATCAAAGAGACTACTCTTACTACTTGTACTGGTGTTGAAATGTTCCGTAAACTGCTTGACGAAGGTCGTGCAGGTGAGAACGTTGGTGCACTTCTACGTGGTACTAAGCGTGATGACGTTGAACGTGGCCAAGTACTTTCTGCTAAAGGTTCAATCAACCCACACACTAAGTTTGAGTCTGAAGTATACGTACTTTCTAAAGACGAAGGCGGCCGTCACACTCCTTTCTTCAAGGGTTACCGTCCACAGTTCTACTTCCGTACAACTGACGTAACAGGCGATATCACTCTACCTGAAGGCGTAGAAATGGTAATGCCAGGTGACAACGTTCAAATGACTGTTGAGCTAATCGCTCCAATCGCAATGGACGAAGGTCTACGTTTCGCAATCCGCGAAGGTGGCCGTACAGTTGGTGCTGGTGTTGTAGCTAAAATCTTCGCTTAATAGCATTTAGATTTTTGCACACTCTTCATTAGAAGAACTGCATAAGAAAAGGGAAGCTTCGGCTTCCCTTTTATTTTTCCACTTTCCACCACTTTTTTTGCTTTCCCTTAGTATAATCCCCGTTCCTTGTCGTTCTACTTTTGTTACACAACTTTTCTTCGAATGCTCTGCACAAATATATTCCGATTATTTTTCCAACACCACTTGCATACTAAAACGTGATCTGTATAATGCATCGCACTGGCTAACGCCGGTTTGTGAACCAATGAGCACTGAGGAGTAGGTCTTACCTAGTAATGTATACTCAGCTTATGTTCGCGGTTAATAAAAATAGTAAACCTTGTGTTTACTTCAAAAGTTAACTGACAATGCGTCCTAATCTTGGATGCTACGGTTTCACATAAATCAATCGGCATTCTCTCGTTCTTTCGAGCTTGAGTGGCGATATTGTTTGTGTAATTTTTAATAATTGGAGCTCTGTCTCATGCAGAACCAACGTATTCGTATCCGCCTTAAAGCGTTTGATTACAAGCTAATCGATGCTTCAACTGCGGAAATCGTTGAAACAGCAAAACGTACTGGCGCACAGGTTCGTGGTCCTATTCCACTTCCTACTCGTAAAGAGCGTTTCACTGTTCTTACCTCTCCACACGTCAACAAAGATGCACGTGATCAGTACGAAATTCGTACTCACAAGCGTTTGATCGACATCGTTGAGCCAACAGATAAAACTGTTGATGCTCTAATGCGTCTTGATCTTGCAGCTGGCGTTGATGTTCAAATCAGCCTAGGTTAAGGGAGATAAGAATAATGATTGGTCTAGTCGGACGTAAAGTGGGTATGACCCGCGTATTTACTGAAGAAGGCGTTTCTATCCCAGTAACTGTTGTTGAGGTTGAAGCGAACCGTATTTCTCAAGTTAAAACTCTTGAGACAGACGGCTACGCAGCAATCCAAGTAACTACTGGTGCTAAGAAAGCTAACCGTGTAACTAAACCTGAAGCTGGTCACTTCGCGAAAGCGGGTGTTGAAGCAGGTCGCGGTCTTTGGGAATTCCGTTTAGAAAACGGCGAAGAGTTTGAAGTTGGCGCTGAGCTAAACGTAGAACTTTTCAACGAAATTAAAAAAGTAGACGTTACTGGTACATCTAAAGGTAAAGGCTTCCAAGGCGCTATCAAGCGTTGGAACTTCTCTACTCAAGATATGACTCACGGTAACTCTTTGTCTCACCGCGCACCGGGTTCAATTGGCCAATGTCAAACTCCAGGCCGCGTGTTTAAAGGCAAGAAAATGGCAGGTCACATGGGTGCTGAGCGTGTAACGACTCAAAACCTAGAGATCGTACGTGTTGACGCTGAGCGCAATCTACTCCTTATTAAAGGTGCAGTACCAGGCTCAACAGGCGGTAACGTGATCGTAAAACCTGCTGTTAAAGCATAACGTCTAGGAGTAAGTAATGGAATTGATGGTTAAAGGTGCTGATGCACTAACTGTTTCCGAGACTACTTTCGGACGTGACTTTAACGAAGCTCTAGTACACCAAGTAGTTGTTGCGTATGCAGCAGGTGCTCGTCAAGGTACTCGTGCTCAAAAGACTCGTTCTGAAGTATCAGGCGGCGGTGCTAAGCCATGGCGCCAAAAAGGTACTGGCCGTGCACGTGCTGGTACAATTCGTAGCCCAATCTGGCGTACAGGTGGTGTTACTTTTGCTGCGAAACCACAAGATCACAGCCAAAAAGTTAACAAGAAAATGTACCGCGGTGCTATGAAAAGCATTCTTTCTGAGTTGATTCGTCAAGAGCGTCTAATCGTTGTTGATAACTTCTCTGTAGAAGCACCAAAAACAAAAGAACTTGTAGCTAAGCTTAAAGAGCTTGAGCTAAATGACGTTCTGATTGTGACTGGCGAAGTAGATGAAAATCTATTCTTAGCTGCTCGTAACCTATACAAAGTAGATGCACGTGATGTTGCTGGTGTTGATCCAGTATCACTAATCGCTTTCGACAAGGTTCTGATGACTGCTGATGCAGTTAAGCAAGTTGAGGAGATGCTAGCATGATCACTGAAGAGCGTATCTTAAAAGTTCTACGTGCTCCGCACATCTCTGAAAAAGCAACTATGGCAGCTGAGAAAGCGAACACTATCGTTTTCAAAGTAGCTAAAGATGCAACTAAGAAAGAGATCAAAGCAGCTGTAGAAAAGCTATTTGAAGTTGAAGTTAAGTCTGTAAATACTCTTGTATTAAAGGGTAAGACCAAACGTCAAGGTATGCGTGAAGGCCGTCGTTCAGACGTTAAGAAAGCCTACGTTACTTTGAAAGAAGGTCAAGATCTTGACTTCGTTGGCGGCGCGGAATAACAGGAGTAGTAAAAATGGCTATTGTTAAATGTAAGCCGACTTCCCCTGGTCGTCGTCACGTCGTTAAAGTTGTTAACGCTGACCTGCACAAGGGTAAGCCATACGCACCACTTCTAGAGAAAAACTCTAAGAACGGTGGTCGTAACAACAACGGTCGTATTACAGTACGTCACATCGGTGGTGGTCATAAACACCATTACCGTCTGGTTGACTTCAAACGTACTAAAGATGGCATCCCAGCGAAAGTTGAGCGTCTAGAATACGATCCAAACCGTAGTGCTAACATCGCTCTAGTTCTGTACGCAGACGGTGAGCGTCGTTACATCATTGCACCTAAAGGTGTTAACGCAGGCGACCAGATTCAATCTGGCGTAGATGCTGCAATCAAAGCAGGTAACACTCTGCCGATGCGCAACATCCCAGTAGGTTCTACTGTACACTGTGTTGAACTTAAGCCTGGTAAAGGTGCTCAACTAGCTCGTTCGGCTGGTGCTTATGCTCAAATCATCGCTCGCGATGGTGCATACGTAACTATCCGTCTACGTTCTGGTGAAATGCGCAAAGTTCTTTCTGAAGGTCGTGCAACGATCGGTGAAGTTGGTAACTCTGAGCATATGCTACGTGAACTTGGTAAAGCTGGTGCTTCACGCTGGCGCGGCGTACGTCCAACCGTACGTGGTGTAGTAATGAACCCGGTGGATCACCCACATGGTGGTGGTGAAGGCCGCACATCTGGTGGTCGTCACCCAGTTTCTCCTTGGGGCGTTCCTACTAAGGGCTTCAAGACTCGTAAGAACAAGCGCACTGACAAGTACATCGTACGTCGTCGCACTAAATAATTTATAAAGAGGAATCGCCATGCCACGTTCTCTCAAGAAAGGTCCTTTTATTGACCTACACTTGCTGAAGAAGGTAGAGAAAGCGGTGGAAAGCGGAGACAAAAAGCCTATTAAGACTTGGTCCCGTCGCTCAATGATCATCCCAACAATGATTGGTTTGACCATCGCTGTCCATAATGGTCGTCAGCACGTTCCAGTTTTCGTTACCGAAGAAATGATCGGTCACAAACTGGGCGAATTTGCACCAACTCGTACTTATCGCGGTCATGCTGCAGATAAGAAAGCTAAGAAGAAATAAGGAGTAGATGATGGAAGCTTTAGCTAAACATAACTTTGCTCGTATTTCTCCACAGAAAGCTCGCTTAGTTGCAGACCAAATTCGCGGTAAGTCGGTAGACCAGGCTCTAGAAATTCTAACTTTCAGCAACAAAAAAGCTGCTGTACTAGTTAAGAAAGTTCTTGAGTCAGCTATCGCTAACGCGGAACATAACGAAGGTGCAGATATCGACGATCTAAATGTCGCTAAAATCTTCGTAGATGAGGGCCCTATCATGAAGCGTATTATGCCTCGTGCTAAAGGTCGTGCGGATCGTATCTTGAAGCGTTCAAGCCACATCACTATTGTTGTAGCAGATCGCTAAAGACTAGGAGAGTAAGCAATGGGTCAGAAAGTACATCCTAATGGTATTCGTCTTGGCATCGTTAAGCCTTGGAATGCTACATGGTTTGCTAATACCAACGAATTCGCTGACAACCTAGACGGCGACTTCAAGGTACGTCAGTTCCTTACCAAGGAACTACAAAAAGCATCATTATCTCGTATCGTTATCGAGCGTCCAGCGAAGAGCATCCGTGTGACTATTCACACAGCTCGTCCTGGCGTTGTTATCGGTAAGAAAGGTGAAGACGTAGAGAAGCTACGCGCAGCTGTAGCTAAAATCGCAGGTGTACCAGCGCAAATTAACATCGCTGAAGTACGTAAGCCTGAGCTAGATGGTCAGCTTGTAGCTGATAGCATCGCGTCTCAACTAGAGCGTCGTGTTATGTTCCGTCGTGCAATGAAGCGTGCGGTACAAAATGCTATGCGTCTAGGCGCTAAAGGCATCAAAGTACAAGTAGGCGGCCGTCTTGGCGGTGCTGAAATCGCACGTTCAGAGTGGTACCGTGAAGGCCGTGTGCCTCTACACACTCTACGTGCAGACATTGATTACGCAACTTCTTCGGCTCACACCCAATACGGTGTGATCGGCATTAAAGTTTGGATCTTCAAAGGTGAGATTCTAGGCGGTATGCCAGCTGCTAACGCAGTAGAGCCAAAAGGCGATAAGCCTAAGAAGCAGCGTAAAGGCCGTAAGTAAGGAGTCGAACGATGCTACAACCAAAACGTACTAAGTTCCGCAAGGTTATGACTGGTCGTAACCGTGGTCTAGCTAAAGGTACTGAAGTAAGCTTCGGCGAATTCGGTCTTAAAGCTGTTGGCCGTGGTCGTCTGACTGCACGTCAAATCGAAGCGGCACGTCGTGCTATGACACGTCACATTAAGCGTCAAGGTCAAATCTGGATCCGTGTTTTCCCAGACAAACCGATTACTGAAAAGCCTCTTGAAGTTCGTCAAGGTAAAGGTAAAGGTTCAGTTGCGTACTGGGTTGCTCAAATCCAACCAGGCAAAGTTATGTACGAGATGAATGGCGTACCTGAAGAGTTGGCACGTGAAGCGTTCCGCCTAGCGGCACGTAAACTGCCTGTTAAAACTACTTTTGTAACTAAGCAGGTGATGTGATGAAAGCACAAGATCTACGCGAAAAGAACGTTGAAGAGCTTAACGCTGAGCTATTGAATTTGCTACGTGAACAGTTCAACTTGCGCATGCAAGCTGCAACTGGTCAACTACAGCAAACTCATACTCTAAAAGCTGTACGCCGTGACATCGCACGTGTGAAAACTGTTTTGACTGAAAAGGCAGGCGCATAATGAGCGAAACTAACCGCATCCAGCAAGGCCGTGTAGTAAGTGACAAGATGGACAAGTCTATCGTTGTTGCTATTGAGCGTACTGTAAAACACCCAATTTACGGTAAGTTCATCAAACGCACGACTAAAGTACACGCACACGACGAAGACAACACTTGTGGCCTAGGCGACAAAGTTGAAATCGCTGAGTGTCGTCCTCTGTCTAAGACTAAGTCTTGGACATTGGTTAAAGTTCTAGAAAAAGCGAAGATTTAATCTTTGTAATTCTATAACTTATAAGCGGCTCCAAATAATTTTTTGGAGCCGCTTGTTTTTTGTCTACCCAATTTAAAAAAAGGGTGGTACAATTCGCGTCCCTTTTAAAGAGGCAGCCCGACCCGAGAGGGTCTAGTTTTAATATTTAGCGGAGCACTAACAATGATCCAGATGCAAAGTACACTTGACGCAGCAGATAACTCTGGCGCGCGCAAGGTAATGTGTATTAAGGTTCTGGGTGGCTCTCACCGCCGTTATGCACATATCGGTGACGTCATCAAGGTTACAGTGAAGGAAGCGATTCCTCGCGGTAAAGTAAAGAAAGGTGATGTTCTGAAGGCGGTAGTAGTGCGCACCCGTAAAGGCGTTCGTCGCCCAGACGGTTCTGTCATTCGCTTCGACAGTAATGCTTGTGTATTGTTAAATGACACTACTGAGCAACCAGTCGGCACACGTATCTTTGGTCCTGTGACTCGTGAACTTCGTAACGCGAAATTCATGAAGATTGTATCACTTGCACCTGAAGTTCTGTAAGGAGCGGCAACATGGCAGCTAAAATCCGTCGTAATGACGAAGTAATCATTCTTGCTGGTAAAGATAAAGGCAAGAAAGGTAAAGTAACTAAGGTTCTGACAACTGGTAAAGTTGTTGTTGAAGGCATCAATCTTGTTAAAAAACACCAAAAGCCGGTTCCGGCTCTAGGTCAACAAGGTGGCATCGTTGAACAAGAAGCAGCTATTGATGCTTCTAACGTTGCAGTCTTTAACGCGGCTACTGGTAAAGCAGACCGTATCGGTTTCCGTATCGAAGATGGCAAGAAAGTTCGTTTCTTCAAATCTAACGGCGAAACTGTTTCTAACTAATTAGAAGTAATTTGGAGTTCTACTATGGCGAAACTGCATGATTACTACAAGTCGTCTGTAGTCGCTGAGCTTACCAAAGAGTTCAGCTACACAAGCGTCATGCAAGTCCCTAGGATTGAGAAAATCACCCTAAACATGGGCGTTGGTGAAGCAATCAACGATAAGAAACTGCTAGAAAACGCAGCATCTGATATGGCAACGATCTCTGGTCAAAAGCCTCTTATCACGAAAGCGCGTAAATCTGTAGCTGGTTTCAAAATTCGTGAAGGCTACCCAATTGGTTGTAAAGTAACCTTGCGTGGTGAGCGCATGTGGGAATTTTTAGAGCGTTTAATCTCTATCGCACTTCCACGTGTACGTGATTTCCGTGGTGTTAGCGCTAAGTCTTTTGACGGACGCGGTAACTACAGCATGGGCGTTCGCGAGCAAATCATCTTTCCGGAAATCGACTACGATAAAGTCGATCGTGTCCGCGGTCTTGATATTACTATCACGACATCTGCGGGATCCGATGAGGAAGGCCGAGCTCTGCTGGCTGCCTTTAACTTCCCATTCCGTAAGTAAGGGTAGGGTTACTGTTATGGCTAAACAATCAATGAAAGCACGTGAAGCTAAACGTGCAAAACTAGTAGTTAAGTTCGCTGAAAAGCGTTCTGCGCTAAAAGTTATCATTAGCGATGTAAACGCATCTGAAGAAGATCGTTGGAATGCGGTTCTTAAACTGCAATCTCTTCCACGTGATTCAAGTGCATCACGTCAGCGCAACCGTTGCAACCAAACTGGTCGTCCACACGGTTACCTACGTAAATTCGGTCTAAGCCGTATTAAGGTTCGCGAAGCTTGCATGAAAGGCGAGATTCCGGGTCTTCGTAAGGCTAGCTGGTAATTGCCACTTAATCATTTGGAGTAAATCTTATGAGCATGCAAGATCCGATTTCGGATATGCTGACCCGCGTTCGTAACGGTCAGGCAGCAAATAAAGTTGCTGTAAAAATGCCTTCTTCAAAGCTTAAAGTTGCAATTGCTGCATTACTTAAAGCTGAAGGTTACATCGTAGACTTCGCTGTTGACAGCGAAGCAAAACCTGAGCTAGAAGTTACTCTTAAGTACTTCCAAGCTAAACCTGTAATCGAGCAAATCAAGCGCGTATCACGTCCTGGTCTAAGAGTTTATAAAAATAAAGACTCTTTACCTACAGTGATGGGTGGTCTTGGTATTGCAGTTGTTTCTACTTCCAAGGGTCTGATGTCTGACCGTGCTGCTCGTAAAGCAGGTCTTGGCGGTGAAATCATCTGTTACGTAGCTTAAGGAGTAGATTATGTCTCGTGTTGCTAAAGCACCTGTCGCTATTCCAGCTGGCGTAGAGGTGAAACTAAACGGCCAAGAAGTTACTGTAAAAGGTAGCAAAGGTGAGCTTACTCGCGTTCTTAACAGCGCCGTAGTTATTGCACAGGAAGAAAACAACCTAACTTTCGGTCCGAAAGAAGGTGTTACTAACGCATGGGCACAAGCTGGTACAGCTCGCGCTCTAGTTAATAACATGGTTGTGGGTGTTACTGAGGGCTTCACTAAGAAGCTAACTCTTAAGGGTGTTGGTTACCGTGCTGCTATGAAAGGCAACGCTGTAGGTCTAACTCTTGGTTTTTCTCACCCAGTAGAGCACGCTCTACCTGAAGGTATTAAAGCTGAGTGCCCTAGCCAAACTGAGATCGTTATTACTGGTTGCGATAAGCAAGTAGTAGGTCAAGTTGCGGCTGACATTCGTTCTTACCGTGCTCCTGAGCCTTACAAAGGCAAAGGTGTTCGTTACGCAGATGAAAATGTGCGTACTAAAGAAGCTAAGAAGAAGTAAGGTATCACTATGGATAAGAAAGCATCTCGCATCCGTCGTGCTACACGTGCACGTCGTAAGATTGCAGAACTTGGTGCAACTCGCCTGGTAGTACATCGTACTCCTCGCCATGTTTACGCTCAAGTTATCTCGGCAAACGGCTCTGAGGTTATCGCAGCTGCTTCTACTGTAGAAAAAGCGATCCGTGAGCAAGTTAAGAACACTGGTAACGTCGATGCAGCTAAAGCAGTTGGTAAAGCTGTTGCTGAGCGCGCTCTTGAAAAAGGCGTAGCTTCAGTTGCATTTGACCGTTCTGGTTTCCAATACCACGGTCGAGTAGCGGCGCTAGCAGAATCTGCTCGCGAAGCTGGTCTGAAATTCTAAGGTAGGGTTGGAAGATGGCTAAAGAACAACAACAAGCTAATGATTTGCAAGAAAAGCTGATCGCTGTTAACCGTGTATCTAAGACGGTTAAAGGTGGTCGAATCATGAGCTTCACTGCACTAACAGTAGTTGGTGACGGTAATGGTCGCGTAGGTTTCGGTTACGGCAAAGCTCGTGAAGTACCTGCAGCGATTCAAAAAGCAATGGAAAAAGCGCGTCGTAACATGGTTACTGTTGCGCTTAACGAAGGCACTCTTCACCACCCGGTGAAAGGTCGTCATTCGGGCTCTAAAGTTTACATGCAGCCAGCTGCTGAAGGTACAGGTGTTATTGCCGGTGGTGCAATGCGTGCCGTACTTGAAGTTGCAGGCGTACATAACGTTCTTTCTAAAGCATACGGTTCAACGAACCCAATCAACGTTGTTCGCGCAACGATTGGTGCTCTAGTAGACGTTAAGTCACCAGAAATGGTTGCTGCTAAACGTGGTCTAACTGTTGAATCTATTTCGGAGTAAGCACACGATGGCAACTATTAAAGTAACTCAAACTAAAAGCTCAATTGGTCGCCTACCTAAGCACAAAGCGTGTCTTAAAGGTCTAGGTCTTCGTCGCATCAACCATACAGTAGAACTTGAAGATACTCCGTGCGTACGCGGTATGATCAACAAGGTTTACTACATGGTTAAGATTGAGGAGTAATCAGAATGCGTTTGAATACTCTATCACCGGCTGCTGGCTCTAAACCTTCTAAGAAGCGTGTAGGTCGTGGTATCGGTTCTGGCCTTGGTAAAACAGGTGGCCGCGGTCACAAAGGTCAAAAGTCACGTTCTGGCGGCTCTGTTCGTCCAGGTTTTGAAGGCGGTCAAATGCCTCTAAAACAACGTCTACCTAAATTCGGTTTCACTTCTCGTAAGAGCCTAGTGTCTGCTGAAGTTCGTCTAGCTGAGCTAGCGAAAGTAACAGGTGACGTAGTTGATCTTAACAGCCTTAAAGCTGCTAACGTTATCACTAAGAACATCGAGTTTGTTAAGATCGTTCTTTCTGGTGACCTAAGCAAAGCTGTGACTGTTAAAGGTCTACGCGTGACTAAAGGCGCTAAAGCTGCAATCGAAGCTGCAGGCGGTAAAATCGAGGAATAATCTCGAGGAACGAGGTACAGATGGCTAAGAAACCAGGAAAAGATTTTCGTAGTGCTCAGAGCGGCTTAAGTGAACTAAAGTCGCGCTTATTATTCGTAATTGGTGCACTTTTAGTATTCCGAGCCGGCTCTTTTGTGCCGATCCCTGGTATTGACGCAGCTGTACTTGCCGATTTGTTCGATCAGCAAAAAGGTACCATCGTAGAAATGTTTAACATGTTCTCCGGTGGTGCTCTTGAGCGTGCATCTATATTAGCATTGGGTATCATGCCGTACATTTCGGCATCGATCGTAGTCCAATTGCTAACTGTAGTTCATCCAGCGTTAGCGGAACTCAAAAAAGAGGGTGAAGCAGGCCGTCGTAAGATAAGCCAATATACACGCTACGGCACGCTTGTACTTGCAACATTCCAAGCTATTGGTATCGCAACAGGCTTACCAAACATGGTCGACAATCTGGTTGTTATCAACCAAACCATGTTTACGCTTATTGCTACCGTGAGTTTAGTAACTGGTACCATGTTTTTGATGTGGTTAGGTGAACAAATCACTGAGCGAGGAATCGGTAATGGTATTTCCATTCTGATTTTTGCAGGTATTGTTGCTGGATTGCCTTCTGCAATCGGTCAAACAATCGAGCAAGCGCGTCAAGGTGAATTGCATGTGCTTCTTCTGTTGTTTATCGCGGTATTGTCTTTTGCTGTAATTTACTTCGTAGTTTTCATGGAACGTGGTCAACGTCGTATCGTCGTTAACTATGCGAAGCGTCAACAAGGTCGTAAAGTTTTTGCAGCTCAAAGCTCTCACTTGCCTCTTAAGATTAATATGGCAGGTGTTATTCCAGCGATTTTTGCATCAAGTATTATTTTGTTCCCAGGAACATTAGCACAATGGTTTGGTCAAAATGGTGAAAGCAGCGCGTTCGGTTGGTTAACTGACGTGTCATTAGCTCTTAGCCCAGGTCAACCTTTGTATGTAATGCTTTATGCAGCAGCTATAATCTTCTTCTGTTTCTTCTATACAGCGTTGGTGTTTAACCCGCGTGAAACAGCTGATAATTTGAAGAAGTCTGGTGCATTCGTACCCGGTATCCGCCCAGGTGAGCAGACAGCGAAATATATCGATAAAGTGATGACTAGGCTAACCCTTGCGGGCGCTCTATACATTACTTTTATATGTCTGATTCCTGAATTCATGATGGTCGCGTGGAACGTTCGTTTCTACTTCGGCGGCACATCACTACTAATCGTAGTGGTAGTTATCATGGATTTCATGGCACAGGTACAGACTCATCTGATGTCACAACAGTATGATTCTGTGTTAAAGAAAGCGAATCTGAAAGGTTACGGCCGTTAATTCGGTAGTAATTATTTCGATTCCATTTACGGAGTTTAGCAATGAAAGTTCGTGCTTCCGTTAAAAAAATCTGCCGTAACTGTAAAGTTATCAAGCGTAACGGTGTCGTTCGCGTGATTTGCAGTGAGCCAAAGCATAAGCAACGCCAAGGCTAATCAGCAGAAATTTTTACTTGAAATACTAGGTAGAGTCGAGTATATTCCTCGGCCTACCTTTTGCGTGCAAAAGAAGTAGTATGCCGCAGCGTATCCATAACGGGCTTTGCTGCGGATAATTCTTTTATGAACCCCCTTAGGAGTGAATAATGGCCCGTATAGCCGGCATTAACATTCCTGATCATAAGCATTCTGTAATTGCACTTACTGCAATCTACGGTATTGGCAAAACTCGCTCTCAAGCTATTCTAGCTGAAGTGGGTATTGCTGAAGATGCTAAGATCAGTGAACTAACTGAAGAGCAGATCGATCAACTGCGTGATGGTGTAGCTAAATACACTGTAGAAGGTGATCTACGTCGTGAAGTATCGATGAACATCAAGCGTCTTATGGACCTTGGCTGTTACCGCGGTCTTCGTCATCGTCGCAGTCTACCACTACGTGGACAGCGTACTAAAACCAACGCTCGCACCCGTAAGGGTCCGCGCAAGCCGATCAAGAAATAGTCGGATAAGGTAGAGTACAATGGCAAAACAACCAACTCGCGCGCGTAAGCGCGTACGCAAGCAAGTAGCTGATGGCGTAGCGCACATTCATGCTTCTTTCAACAACACAATCGTAACTATCACTGACCGTCAAGGCAACGCTCTTGCATGGGCTACAGCAGGTGGTTCAGGTTTCCGTGGTTCTCGTAAATCTACTCCGTTCGCAGCACAAGTTGCAGCTGAGCGTTGTGGTGAAATGGCTAAAGAATATGGCCTAAAGAACTTGGAAGTTATGGTTAAGGGTCCAGGTCCAGGTCGCGAATCTACTGTTCGTGCACTGAACGCTGCTGGTTTCCGTATCACTAACATTGTTGATGCGACACCAATCCCTCATAACGGTTGTCGTCCACCTAAGAAACGTCGCGTTTAAGTTTCGTTTCTAGGAATATTGGAGAAAGATCATGGCAAGATATTTGGGTCCTAAGCTGAAGCTTAGCCGTCGCGAAGGTACTGACTTATTCCTTAAGTCTGGTGTCCGTGCGATCGATACCAAGTGTAAAATTGATAACGCACCAGGTGTACACGGCGCTCGTCGCGGTCGTCTATCTGAGTATGGCGTTCAGCTTCGTGAGAAGCAAAAAGTTCGTCGTATTTACGGCGTTCTAGAAAAACAATTCCGCAACTACTACAAAGAAGCTGCACGTCTTAAAGGCAACACAGGTGCAAACCTGCTTCAGCTTCTTGAAGGTCGTCTTGATAACGTAGTTTACCGTATGGGCTTTGGCGCTACTCGTGCTGAATCTCGTCAACTAGTTAGCCACAAGTCTATTCTAGTTAACGGTAAAGTTGTAAACGTTCCTTCTTTCAAAGTAGCGGCAAACGACGTTGTTTCTATCCGCGAGAAAGCTAAACAGCAATCTCGTATTAAAGCGGCTCTAGAAGTTGCTGAACAACGTGAAAAGCCAACTTGGATTGAAGTAGATGCTGGCAAAATGGAAGGTACATTCAAGCGTATGCCTGAGCGTTCTGACCTATCAGCTGACATCAATGAACACTTGATCGTCGAACTTTACTCTAAGTAAGGTTAAAAAAAGAGAGGACACAATGCAGGGTTCTGTAACAGAATTTCTTAAGCCGCGTCTTGTTGACATTGAACAGATCAATACGACACACGCGAAAGTAACTCTTGAGCCATTAGAGCGCGGTTTCGGCCATACTCTAGGTAATGCTCTTCGCCGCATTCTTCTATCTTCTATGCCGGGTTGTGCCGTAACAGAAGTTGAAATCGAAGGTGTGCTACACGAATACAGCACTAAAGAAGGCGTTCAGGAAGATATCCTGGAAATCCTTCTAAACCTTAAAGGTTTAGCTGTACGCGTTGCTGAAGGCAAAGATGAAGTGTTTATTACACTGAACAAATCAGGCTCAGGCCCTGTTGTTGCAGGTGACATCACCCACGATGGTGATGTAGAGATCGCTAACCCTGAGCACGTAATTTGTCACCTAACGGATGACAACGCTGAGATCGCTATGCGTATCAAAGTAGAACGTGGTCGTGGTTACGTTCCAGCTTCAGCTCGTATCCATACTGAAGAAGATGAGCGTCCAATCGGTCGTCTACTTGTTGACGCTACTTACAGCCCGGTCGATAAAATCGCCTATGCTGTTGAAGCGGCACGTGTAGAACAACGTACTGACTTAGACAAGCTTGTTATCGATATGGAAACGAACGGTACTCTAGAACCTGAGGAAGCAATCCGTCGTGCAGCTACTATTTTAGCTGAACAACTGGATGCGTTCGTAGATCTTCGTGATGTACGTGTACCTGAGGAGAAGGAAGAGAAGCCAGAATTCGATCCTATCCTACTACGTCCTGTAGACGATCTTGAACTAACAGTTCGCTCTGCTAACTGTTTGAAAGCAGAAGCGATTCACTACATCGGTGATCTTGTACAGCGCACTGAGGTTGAGCTACTTAAAACGCCAAACCTTGGTAAGAAATCTCTTACAGAGATTAAAGATGTGCTTGCTTCACGTGGTCTTTCTCTAGGCATGCGCCTAGAAAACTGGCCACCAGCGTCAATCGCTGAAGATTAATCGAAAAGTTAGAAGGATTAGGTCATGCGCCATCGTAAAAGTGGTCGTCAACTCAACCGCAACAGCAGTCATCGCAAAGCGATGTTCAGCAACATGGCTAGCTCTCTTGTTCGTCACGAAGTTATTAAAACTACCGTGCCTAAAGCAAAAGAACTACGTCGCGTAATTGAGCCATTGATTACCCTAGCTAAGACAGACAGTGTTGCTAACCGTCGTCTTGCATTTGCTCGCACTCGTGATAACGAAGTTGTGGCAAAACTATTTAATGAACTAGGCCCGCGTTTCGCGGCTCGCCAAGGTGGTTACACTCGCATTCTTAAATGTGGTTTCCGTACTGGTGATAAAGCTCCAATGGCTTACATTGAGCTTGTAGACCGCCCAGCTGCTGAAGAAGCTGCTGAGTAATCTATACTAGATTCTTAATACAAAAGCCGAGCATTAGCTCGGCTTTTTTGTATCTGTAGAATAAGGAGACCGACATAAGAATTGCACCACGATATTTGGCACTTTTCTTTACCTTCTCAGCTCCATTTCTCAATAATATCTCGTATCTCGTATCTCGTATCTCGTATCTCGTATCTCTTTTATTCAACGCACAAAAAAGAGCACCGAAGCGCCCTTTAAGTATTTTAAATCAATTATTAATCACTGGTTATTACAACCAAATAGCTTCGAGTGAATCAACGAGACCGCTTGTTGCGCCTTGTGACTCTAGCCCTTGAATAATGATTGGTGCAAACGCCGCAACCATTGATGAATCCATACCTAATCCTGAAAATGCATTTTCAACAGATGTTTTTGAGTCCAATACTGACGTTAAACCGGTAGAATCAAGCGTCGACATTCCAGGGAAAAGCATTTCGAGCTCTTGGTTGTCAAAGTTATCAAGGGTATTCTGGGCAAGAGCTAGCATGGAACCTACTCCACCTATAGCTTGCTCATTTGTTACAGATTCTTTGTCACTTAGGGAATTAGCAAGGGTGCTCGTAAATGGTGTTGCTTCATTTTTTTGAGACCACATGTCTACAGCGGTCATAAGGGCTGTTTGTGATAGTTGGGAATAGTTAATATCAGAAGTTGAACTAACTTGTTCTGACTCGCTAGTACTAGCGCAAGATACCACAGCAAGGCTGCTTAAAACGGTGATGAGTACTTTCTTCATTATTCGTCCTTAAGTAATAAAGTAATTTACTCTTTCACTATAAACGAAAAACGGCGATGTAGTCACATCGCCGTTGAGCTAATTCAGTCTAATTTACCTATAGTTTTTTGTTTTACTAAAGGTTTTTATAGAAATTAAAGAATTGCTAGAAGTTCTACTTCGAATACTAGCGTTGAGTTAGCTGGGATAGTCGGTGTGTCTTGCTCACCGTATGCTAGCTCTGGCGGGATAACGAACTTGTACTTAGAACCCACTTGCATCAGTTGTACGCCTTCAGTCCAGCCTGGGATTACGCGGTTTAGTGGGAATGTTGCTGGTTCGCCACGATCGTAAGAGCTGTCGAACTGAGTACCGTCTGTTAGCGTACCTTTGTAGTGTACTTGAACCGTATCAGTGTCTTTTGGAGAAGCGCCTTCACCAGCCGTCATTACTTGGTAAAGTAGACCAGATTCAGTTTGCTTAACGCCTTCAGTTTTAGCGAACTCAGCGCGGAAGTCATCACCCGCTTTCTTCACTTCTGCAGACTTTTCTGCCGCTTGTGCTTGCATCGTTTCAGCAACACGCTTGTCTAGAGCTTCAAGAGCTGCACGCGTCTCTTCTTCGTTAAGTGCCGTCTTCTCTGCGAATACGTCTTCGATACCTTGAAGAACCATCGCTTTGTCTAGGTTAATACCTAGCTCGCTTGGCTTATCAATGCTTGTGCTTAAGTAGTTAGCGAAAGATACACCGATCGCGTATGCCGCTTTGTCATCTTCTGTTTTAAAGTTTACTGCTGCAACTTTAACTTCTTCTACCTGTGGAGCTTCTGCCTTTGGTTCTTCTTTCTGACAACCAACTGCTAGCATAACCGTTGCGGCAAGCAGTGATACTTTTAAAACTGATTTCATTGAATTCTCCAATTAATGGCCAAGCCATTGGTTATTGTGCACAAATCTAATGATTAGATTGGTGTGAATACGTTAGTTATAACAATATACTAGTCATATGTCTTTCGACACAAACCGGATTATTGGATGTGATGCGAATATTTTTCCACTCATTGCTATGTACGATTGTCATCACCTTGTTAAATGGCTGCTTTTTCTTCCAAGATGATGACCAACGCTGGGAAATTGAACCCAACGGCGCCACCAGCTTTGCCCTAAGTAGAGATGGACGCTTCGCGCTGCTCTACTCGCAGCAAAAACAGCTGCTCCTTTGGGATCTTGCCCAGAACAAAGAACTGGCTCAGCTTGGTCCACAAGATCAATCCGAAAATCAAGTATCGCGTATTCGCATCTCTGACA
Source organism: Vibrio sp. 10N.222.48.A3 (assembly GCF_041475345.1). Lineage (NCBI taxonomy): Bacteria > Pseudomonadati > Pseudomonadota > Gammaproteobacteria > Vibrionales > Vibrionaceae > Vibrio > Vibrio sp. 10N.222.48.A3. The sequence goes on from NZ_JBFRVX010000368.1 coordinate 18,382, forward strand.
ATGGTCGCTTTGCCATTACCGCCAGTCAGATGAATTTCGCCGTTTGGGACTTATCTTGGACACAAGCTGAAGGGCTATGGTCGATTTCCGATGGCTTAATTCGCGATGTTGATATCTCTAGCAACGGTGAAAAAGTACTGCTGGGCCTATCTAATGGCAAAGCTATCTATGTGGACTTAGTCACCGGACGCCGTCTGGAGTTCCTCGCTCACCGAGAAAAAGTTAATTCCGTCTCCCTATCTTCGAATGGGCGCTACGCATTATCAGGCGGTAACGACTATAAAGCTTACCTTTGGGATACCGAATCAGGCTTGGTATTGCGTACATTCGAGCACGAACAAAGAGTCGTACGAGTTGCCTTACAACGAGATGGAGAGCTAGCTTTTACCTCCGATGGAGGGAATCAAGCGATGATCTGGGATCTTGAGACAGGTGAACCTCAAGCTCAATTGCAGAGCTGGTCTCGACAGCTAATTTTCTCCAGTGCTCGCTTTTCTGATGACGGCAGTATGTTGGTAACAGGTACGCCATCTAGCCAAGTGAGCGTGTGGAATACTCAAGATGGCAAACGCATTTCTCGCCACGACGCCGAGCCATTAAAAGATGCTCGCCCTCCTCGTGCGGTAGTGTATGATGCAGCCTTTGATGATAAGAACCGTGTGATATCGGGCACCTCTGCGGGCATTGCCCAAGCTTGGAATGTGGATTAAGAACGATGACAGAAAAGCGAGTTGAACAATTAGAAAGCCGCGTGAATGACCTAGAATGTCAGTTGGCTTTCCAAGAGCAAACCATTGAAGAACTTAATGAAGCGCTTAGCCAACAACAGATGTTGATCACGAGAATGCAAGACCAGATGAAGTTCGTGGTTGGCAAAGTAAAAAATATGGATGGCTCAAACCTCGCTGACGCATCAGAAGAGACGCCCCCTCCACACTATTAAGTGCGCTTTAAAGATAACGAATTAGTTCTAGTGACGCATATCGTTAGTTTTTCGTCCTCAATGTGTAAACACATGTCAGGACGGGACATAGAAAACCAAAAGGGCGACAGATACTTATCTGTCGCCCTTTTGTTTGTTTAACCTGCGCTAATTCAACTAAAGTCAGTTAAGCCAATACAAACTTAGTCATCGGCATAAATTTTTACTTCCACGCAGCCATTAGTATCAACACTCGCACGGTACATTCCTGAACTGTTCATACCGAAATGAATATCACCTTGTCCATCGATAGCAATCAAGCCTCCTTCACCACCCATGGTTTTCAATTCACCTTGAATAATCGTTTCACAAGCCGTATGCACATCTTCCTTGAGATAACGCATTCGTGCCGCCACATCACTGGCAACCATCTTTCTAAGGAAGAACTCCCCCATACCTGTTGTTGAAACGGCCACGTTGCCATTTTCAGCAACAGTGCCTGCACCGATGATTGGAGAATCTCCCACACGACCGTATTTTTTATTGGTTACGCCACCAGTGCTGGTTGCGGCTGCTAAGTTTCCGGCTTGGTCTAATGCGACCGCGCCAACCGTGCCGTACTTTTTATCATCTGGATATTTATCTGCTTGCTCTTCATCATATTTCGCTTCAGACAAAGCAAAAATACCTTTCTCTTTCATCAACTGAAGTTGGTCATAACGACGCTCAGTAAAGAAGTAATCTTGCTCGGTGAAAGTATGGTCATGCTCAAACGCAAACTTCTCGGCGCCTTCACCAATCAGTAGCACATGGTCGCTTTTAAGCATCACATCACGCGCAAGCTCAATTGGATTTTTGATATGGCGGACACCGGCAATAGCCCCCGCATCCATTTCACGACCGTGCATCACAGAAGCATCCATCTCAACAAATTCATCATGAGTCAGAACAGAACCTTTACCGGCATTAAAGTGGGGACTGTCTTCCATCACCTTAACTGAAGCAACCACTGCATCTAGCGCATCGCCACCCGACTGTAATACTTGATAGCCAGCCAAAACCGATTTTTCCAAAGCCTCGGTAATACCCGTTTTTAATTCATCACTCATTTGCTCTCGTATGATGGTGCCTGCACCACCATGAATGGCAATTGAAAAAGGCTGTGACATACAAACTCTCCACTGACGTCGACTTATAATGTTGTGCTATCAATACCACATCCAAGGTTTGATGTCTGATAGCGAAAACCAAACTATTTACGAACGCTTAGATTTGCGGGCATTTAGTTTGGTAGACGAAAAGCCAACTCAAAAAGCTAGCACCCTAAACGAAAAAAACCTCCACAAGGGAGGTTTTCAATATTCTTAAACTAAACCGTTAATTCGGTATTAGTGAGAACCACAGCTACCGCCGCCGCAGCAGCCGTCTTTTTTCTCTTCAGCATGGTCATGGCCTTCGCCACCACAGCAACCACCTTCGTGATCATGATCGTGGTCGTGACCGCCACAGCCGCCTTCTTGGTGTACGTGACCGTGTTGAACTTCTTCTTCAGTCGCTTCACGAACCGCTACAACTTCAACGTCAAACGTTAGAGTTTGGCCAGCTAGCATGTGGTTACCGTCAACAACAACTTCGTCGCCATCTACTTCAGTAACTTCAACTGGGATTGGACCTTGGTCAGTATCCGCTAGGAAACGCATGCCAACTTCGATTTGCTCAACACCTTGGAATACGTCTGCAGGAACACGTTGAACTAGGTCATCGTTGTGCTCGCCGTAAGCGTCTTCTGGAGTAACAGTTGCTGAGAACTTGTCGCCAGCGACTTTGCCTTCAAGCTCTTTTTCAAGACCTGTAATTAGGTTGTTGTGACCGTGAAGGTAATCTAGTGGAGCTTCTGCAGTTGATTGGTCAACTACTACGCCATCTTCAAGTTTCACTTGATATGCAACACTAACTACTACGTTCTTTTCAATTTTCATGAGAGCTCCAAGGAGGTTTGGACTAAGCTCGAACAGTTGAGCTTAGGAAAAATTCTGTACCCGGATATTATGGGGATCAATTGACGAAACTCAATCACTCAGGCTTAAAAATACCGATCATTTCTTGATTCGCGTGTTCAGATTTCTCTACAGTTTTCGGTTTACGCTGTTCTGTGAAGTCACAATCGACACATTCCACCAGCTCGATATTATTTTCAATCCACCAACGGAGTGTGTCTTGAGTCTTGCAGCTTGGGCAGCTCGCCCCTGCGATAAAGCGTTTTTTCTGTTTCACGTTCATATCCTTTACAACTCTGGATTCGCAGTTCTTCCGATCTAGATCTATTAAAGACAAAGCAGAGACCACGTTTATTATTAGATTAGTTATCTAGACTTTTATTTCTAGAGCTCAAGCTATATTTCTAGAGCTCTAGCATTAGTTATCACTTCAAGCTACTGCCAATAGTTTCGAGATTGGTGATCATTTTCCATCTCGTGTCCAAAAATCTCTTCAAGCTCTTTGCGAGCCTCTTTCGCTCTTTGGGCTAACTCGGCATCTTCGTTATGCTGAGGCAGCAACTCTTTCAGCATACCATTATCCAGTTTCCTAAAGTGTGCTTCTGCTCGCTTCGCTTTATATGGATGCATGCCAAGTTCGGTCAATGTTTGACGACCTAAATCTAATGCCCCAAGGAAGGTTTCACGCGAGTAGTTACTCACACCATGGTTAAGTAATTGATACGCTTCAACACGGCTTCGTGCACGCGCTAAGATCTTCAACTGTGGGAAGTGCTGCTTACACAAATCGACGGTCTTCATGATTTCATCAGGAGAATCGGTACATAACACAATGGCTTCTGCCTTGTCAGCTCCCGCAGCTCGTAATAGTTCAAGGTGAGTAGAGTCACCGTAAAATACCTTGTAGCCGAACTTCCTAAGGATATGTATTTGGCTGGCATCACTTTCAAGGACGGTGATACGAATCTTATTGGCGTACATCAAGCGACCAATGATCTGACCGAAACGACCAAAGCCCGCAATAATCACTCGAGGACTACGATCAACCACATCTGAAGACATCGCGCTTTCACTGATTTGATTAAGTTGGCGAGCAAAAAATCGGTCTTGCAGCTTAAGCATCAATGGTGTGGTCACCATAGAAAGGCTCACAACAACCAGTAAGAACGACACTTGGTCGCCGCTTAAGATGCCTTGTGCGCTCGCCGCGGTAAAAATAACGAAGGCGAACTCACCACCTTGGCTAAGGATCATCGCCATACGGCTACGCGCTTTAGTTTGAGTACCGAAGATACGAGCCAGCGCATACAACACCAAGCCTTTCAACACGACCAGAGACGACACCGCAATCAATATTGCGAATGGGCTTTCTGCCAGTAAACCTAAATTCACCGCCATACCAACCGAAATAAAGAACAAGCCAAGCAGTAACCCTTTGAATGGGTCAATCGCGATTTCAAGCTCGTGTCGATATTCACTTTCAGCCAGAAGTACGCCCGCCAAGAAAGTACCTAATGCCATCGACAAACCAATCTGCTGCATGATGACGGCAATACCAATCACCAATAACAGCGCTGCTACCGTGAACAACTCACGCACACCGCTCATGACTACATATCGGAACAGTGGTCTCAACAAGAAGTGACCACCGACAAGCAAGCCAATCACACCGCCTAGCATCCACAACATGTCAGCCCAACTGCCGCCCGTATTGCCAGCAAGCAAAGGCAGCATCGCCAACATAGGGATTACGGCAATATCTTGGAAAAGTAATACCGCAAAGCCAGACTGCCCCGCTTCTTTGCCACCAAGCTCTCGCTCTTCAATAACACGCAACGCAATAGCGGTCGAAGACAAAGCTAAACCCATGCCGATGACTAAGCTAGTTTGCCAAGTTAAACCAAACATACACGCGATGGCGGTAATAATCAGAGTGGTGATCAGCACTTGCGCGCCACCAAGTCCTAGAATGGGGGCTCGCATCTGCCACAGTTTTTTCGGATTAAGTTCGAGACCAATCAAGAAGAGCAGCAGTACCACCCCGAATTCGGAGAAGTGTAGAATCGCCTCTACATCACTGATTAAACCAAGCCCCCAAGGGCCAATCGCCACACCCGCTAATAAGTAACCGAGTACCGACCCTAATCCAGCGCGCTGTGCGATAGGAACCGCAACCACAGCAGCAGCTAAAAATATAACGCTACTTTGTAGAAAATCGTTAGTCAGAGCCATCATTCGCTCCTATATCTTGTAGCGGGTCTCGCAACCAATTTCGATACGCTTCTGCGTGTTGGTAACGCGTCATATCGGTGACATTTCGTGCCCAGTGTAAAACCAAAGGGGATATCCAGTGCATCTGACACAAAGCAGCAGTTAGCTCGAATGGTTGCAAAATCTCTTGTAATGGATATTTATTATAGCCTGCGGCACCAAACGCCTCTTCTTTACCACCGGTAGTAATCACACTGCGCCAGTGTTTACCTTTAAGCGCACTTTGCTCACCAAACGCAAAACCCTTGCCTAATACTCGGTCAAACCACTCTTTAAGTAGTGATGGGCAGGAATACATAAACAAAGGGTGTTGGAACACGATCACATCATATTCAAGCAGCAATGCATGCTCAGAAGGCACATCAATAAAGAAGTCAGGATAGATGGCGTAGAGATCGTGGACTTTGACATTCCCAAGCGACTCTATCTTTTTAACCATGATCTGGTTAGCGATAGAGGTTTGCGGCTCTGGGTGCGCATAGATGACCAGCACCTTTGGCACGGGGTTGTCTGTCGAGGGAGTATTACTCATTCCTTTGAAACATTCCTTTGAAGGCTAAACGGTGGCAAGGCCACAAGAATTTAAGCAAAAGTTACTAATATGTTATTGGCATCATAACGCAAATTGCATTGTGATCGACTTTTATCTGGTTTCAGCCTACTATGCAGGCGTCTGTTCACCTCTAATTTCTATGCTATTTCAATTATGATTACTTTCTCTGATATTCAATTGCTACGCGGCGGTAAGCCACTCCTCGACCAAGCATCTGCGACTTTTCACCCTGGCGACAAGATCGGTTTGGTTGGTAAGAATGGCTGTGGTAAATCTACGCTGTTCGCCCTAATTAAGGACGAACTGTCTATTGATGCAGGCTCATTCAGTAAACCAGCCCATTGGGAAATGGCTTGGGTTGCTCAAGAAACACCTGCATTAGAAAGAACAGCAATTGAATACGTGATTGATGGCGACCGTGAATACCGTGGCCTTGAAGATCAACTGGAGAAAGCCGAACAAGCCGACAACGGCACATTAGTCGCAGAGATCCATGGCAAGATTGAAACCATTGGTGGTTATAGCATCAAAGCACGCGCGGCTGAGTTGTTAGACGGCCTAGGCTTTCGCCAAGAACAAATGACATGGAACCTGACTCAATTTTCAGGGGGTTGGCGTATGCGTTTGAACCTAGCGCAAGCCCTACTGTGTCGCAGTGACCTACTGTTACTCGATGAGCCAACCAACCACTTGGATTTAGACGCTGTAATGTGGCTAGAGCGCTGGTTACAAAACTACCCAGGCACACTCGTTCTTATCTCACACGATAGGGACTTCTTGGATCCTATCGTCAACCGCATCGTGCATGTTGAAAATCAACTGCTCAATGAATACACCGGTAACTACTCGTCGTTCGAAACCCAACGAGCGCAAAAGCTAATTCTGCAACAAGCGATGTACCAAAAGCAGCAGAAACAAATGTCGCACATGCAGAGCTACATTGACCGTTTCCGTTACAAAGCTTCAAAAGCTCGCCAAGCGCAAAGCCGTATTAAAGCGCTAGAGAAAATGGAACAAGTACTGCCCGCTCAGTTTGATAACCCTTTCAGCTTTGAATTTAGAGAACCAGACGCACTACCAAACCCAATCATGATGATGGACGAGGTATCGGCGGGTTACGATGACAATCTGATTCTAGAGAAGATTCGCTTGAACCTAGTGCCGGGCAGCCGTATTGGTCTACTTGGTCGAAATGGTGCTGGTAAATCAACGCTGATTAAACTGCTTTCTGGCGAACTGAAACAGCAAGGTGGTGAGCTGAGCTATTCGCAAGGCGTTAAAATGGGTTACTTTGCACAGCACCAATTAGAGACGCTGCACCCTGAAGAGACACCACTTCAACACATGATGCAGATTGCGCCAAAACACACCGAGCAACAACTGCGTGACTACCTAGGTAGCTTTGGCTTCCAAGGTGAAAAAGCACTCGATAAAGTGGCCCCCTTCTCCGGTGGTGAAAAAGCGCGTTTGGTATTGGCTCTGCTGGTATGGCAAAAACCGAACCTATTACTACTCGATGAACCAACCAACCACTTGGATCTCGATATGCGTCAGGCACTAACGTTTGCATTACAGACGTTTGAAGGCGCGATGGTTATCGTATCGCACGACCGCTACCTACTTCGTGCCACTACTGATGATTTATACCTTGTACACGACCGTCAAGTTGCACCGTTTGATGGTGACCTTAGCGATTACTACAAGTGGCTAACCGAACAACAGAAAGTTGAGCGCAAAGAAGCACAAGCATTGGCACCAGCAAAAGATGGCGCCAACAGTGCAGCAGCAAAAAAAGATCAGAAACGTAAAGAAGCAGAGTTCCGGAAACTAACGGCACCAATTCGTAAAAAGCTGACTCAATTTGAAAAGCAGATGGATAAATTAACGTTAGCTCTTGAAGAAGCCGAGCAAGAATTATCCGATACTTCACTGTATGAAGCTGAAAATAAGGCTAAACTGAATAAAGTACTCGCTCTACAAGCGAGCAGTAAGTCACAGCTAGAAGAAGTTGAAATGGATTGGATGTCCACTCAAGAAGAGCTTGAGCAGATGGAACTGGATATGGATAGCTTATGAGCCCAGAGCACGCACCAATATCACTAACACTGGAACGACTATGGCAATTTAGCCTTCAGTATTACAGTGTGCGCGGTGTTAAGGATGCGTGCTTAGCTTTGCAAAACCAATTCCATGGCAACGTCAATCTACTGCTGCTTCTCAAATGGCTTGATGAGCAGCAACTCTCTTTCGCTGAGGAGGAGTGGCACAAGGTGCAACAATGCTTAAGTCGCTCTGAAACCTTGCTTCATAGTTATCGAGAGCTGCGTAAACACCTCAAAGCACACGTTGTTGATTCACTCTACCGTGAAGCCTTACAATTTGAGCTGCAGCTTGAAAAGCAACAACAGTCCGATCTCGTCGACTGCATTAAGTCTCTTCAACTTACAGCGAACCAACAATCACCGCTCGCTTTACAGTACTGTCGTTTATTAGGGGCGGAAAACCTCTACGACGCTTTTTCTGAACCAGCACCACAGCCCTAACGCATTTCCTTTTCCTTTTATTCAATCAAGCTCCAAGCTTAACTGCGCTCGCTCGTTACCATGATCGCATGCTGACTAAAAAACATTTGGGGGTGAGTCTTTAATACGCCCAACCTTGATATTATTCAACCAGTTACCCATCACCTGTTTTGGTCGATCATATCAGTGAAACCCTTGCGCTTATGCTAAGAATCAACCAAGCTCAAATAAAAACGTGGGCGTTTCGCTAAAAGCTCAACACTTTATCAAAGCCCATAAAAGAAGCATGGACTGTTTTTATGACAATATTTACCGCTGCCGCTGGCCTATCGAATCCACATTTACAAACCTTAGTGCCAAGATTTATTAGAAAGCAGGCGTTGTTTGCTCCTCAATGGCAGACCTTAGAAACTCCCGACGGCGATTTCCTAGACCTTGCATGGAGTGAATCGCCAGACGGTGACACGCCAAGCAATGATGATAAAAGTAACAAGCCAATATTCGTTCTATTCCACGGATTAGAAGGGAGCTTTGAGAGCCCTTACGCCAACGGGCTGATGAATGCATTTGCTAAAGATGGTTGGCTATCAGTGATGATGCACTTTAGAGGTTGCAGCGGAAAACCAAATCGCTTGGCTCGTGCATACCATTCAGGTGAAGTCGAAGATGCGCGCTTTTTCCTAAGGCATCTGCACGCGCAGTTCCCCAGCAACCCCAAAGTTGCAGTTGGTATCTCTTTGGGTGGTAACATGCTGGCGAATTATTTGGCTGAGTATGCCGACGACCCATTGCTGTCGGCGGCGACCATAGTATCAGCTCCATTTGACTTGGCTTGTTGTTCTAGTCGCATTGAGCAGGGCTTCTCCAAGCTCTATAAGAAGTATCTACTCAACTCTCTAAAATCAAACGCCTTGAAAAAAGTTAACCTGCTACAGGAAAAGCTGGGGGTCACAGCGGAAACCATTAAGAAGATCACCAAACTGTATGAGTTTGATGAACAAATCACGGCGCCTCTGCATGGGTTCAAAAATGCCCAAGATTATTATGCACAATGCTCCGCACTGCCTAAACTCAAGAAGATCAAACTACCAACTCAGATCATTCATGCCAAGGACGATCCTTTCATGACCGATGATGTGATTCCAAAGTTCGTTCTGCCTGATAACATCGATTATCGACTGTTTCAAAAAGGCGGTCATGTGGGGTTCATTACCGGCAGCACACTCAAGCCAAGATTTTGGTTAGAAGAAGCATTACCCGCCTACTATGAAAGTCTACAAGATTCGGCATAATGCATAATGACGAGTCTTAGTAAATAGCAGTAAAAATATTACTAAGCTCACTCATTTCTACAACAATAAACCTATCCATGAACATAAAAGAGAGAAGTATTTATGATCATCCCGTGGCAAGACATTGCGCCAGAGACACTGCAAAACCTCATCAAAGAATTCGTACTGCGTGAAGGTACAGACTATGGTGACGTAGAAGTTTCACTGCAAAACAAAATTGACCAAGTGAAACATCAATTAGCCTCAGGAGAAGTGAGTATCGTGTTTTCTGAACTGCATGAAACCGTTGATATTCAAGTCACAAAACGCTTCTAAGCTGCGCTCATAAAGGAGCCGTGTTATAGTGGTAAACGATTGCTAACAAGTAAGTTACTCAAAAGACAAGGGTTGTCATGTCCGCTAAACATCCAATTATTGCGGTGACGGGTTCATCTGGAGCCGGCACCACCACTACATCAGAAGCCTTCCGAAAAATGTTCAATATGATGGACGTGAAGGCGGCTTGGGTTGAAGGGGATAGTTTCCATCGCTTCACTCGACCAGAGATGGATGTCGAGATCCGTAAGGCGCGCGAGCAAGGTAAACACATCAGCTACTTTGGTCCACAAGCTAACGATTTTGGTGCATTAGAAGATTTCTTCCGTCAATACGGCAATGAAGGCACGGGAAAAGTCCGTAGCTATCTGCATACCTTCGATGAAGCCGTGCCTTACAATCAAATGCCCGGCACCTTTACGCCATGGCAAGAGATCCCTGAAAACTCGGATGTGATGTTCTACGAAGGTCTTCACGGTGGCGTAGTCGATGGTGACATCAATGTTTCTCAACACGTCGATCTGCTTATCGGCATGGTACCTATCGTAAACTTGGAGTGGATCCAGAAATTCGTTCGTGACACACGCGATCGTGGTCACTCTCGCGAAGCGGTGATGGATTCTATTGTTCGCTCAATGGATGATTACCTTAACTACATTACCCCGCAGTTTTCGCGTACTCATATCAACTTTCAGCGTGTCCCTACCGTAGATACATCAAATCCACTGAATGCAAAAGGGATCCCAAGTTTAGACGAAAGCTTCGTGGTTATACGTTTGCGCGGCATCAAAAACGTCGATTTCCCTTACCTGTTGGCTATGATTGATGGCTCATTTATGTCACGTCATAACACGCTTGTGGTGCCAGGAGGCAAGATGAGTTTTGCTATGGAGCTCATTGTAAGGCCGATCCTGCAACAACTTATAGAAACCGGGAAAATAGGCTAACAAAACAACATTCTGGTTGATTACTTTTCATACCGTGATCATGTGCACAATTTTGCGTAAAAAATCGTAGCTTGGTCACGATTAAAATCAAGAAATAGTACCTGAAAAAGGATACTATTCTTAAACGAAACACAAGATAGCTTGCAGCACTCAACGAGTGCTCTTATCCTAGCTAGGTCAATTCAGGCTTAGCTAAAATATGGAAAGCGGCAAGCATACCCTGCAGAGGAAGTAAGATATTATGGTTCTAGGTAAACCCCAAACCGATCCAACATTAGAGTGGTTCCTTTCACACTGTCATATTCATAAGTACCCTTCAAAAAGTACTTTGATTCATGCTGGTGAAAAGGCAGAAACCTTGTACTACATCGTTAAAGGTTCTGTGGCAGTTCTTATCAAAGACGAAGAAGGTAAGGAAATGATTCTTTCTTACCTAAACCAAGGCGACTTCATCGGTGAGCTTGGCTTGTTCGAAGAAGACCAAGAGCGTACTGCATGGGTTCGTGCAAAATCTCCTTGTGAAGTGGCTGAGATTTCTTTCAAGAAATTCCGTCAACTTATCCAAGTGAACCCAGATATTCTAATGCGTCTTTCAGCGCAAATGGCAAACCGTCTACAAGTAACTAGCCAAAAGGTTGGTGACTTAGCGTTCCTTGACGTAACAGGTCGTATCGCTCAAACGCTACTAAACCTAGCAAAACAGCCAGATGCAATGACTCACCCTGACGGCATGCAAATCAAGATCACTCGTCAAGAGATTGGCCAGATTGTTGGTTGTTCTCGTGAGACCGTAGGTCGTATCTTGAAGATGCTAGAAGAGCAGAACCTAATTTCTGCACACGGTAAGACCATCGTGGTATACGGC
>NZ_JBFRVX010000369.1:0-2774 GCF_041475345.1 Vibrio sp. 10N.222.48.A3
AGCTAAACCCTGAAGACCTAGCTGAGTGTCGTACGCTTGGTGAAATCGTTACCTACATGCAAAGCAAGCTATCCGCTGCTGCACCCGCAGCAACTCCAAAAGCTGAATCAGTAACGCCTATCGCAGAAACAGCGACAGCGGAACTTCCTCCACACAATGAGGTAGCGCTAAAAAAGCTACCAGCGGCAGATAAACTCGTCGATTGTTTCTCAAAAGACGCTTGTGTCGTGATCACAGATGATGGTCACAACGCCGGTGTTCTAGCAGAAAAGTTGACCGCTAACGGCATTCAAGTGGCTGTAGTGCGTAGTGCTCTTTCTGCCGCGTCACCTTTAAACAGTGAAATCGCAAGCTACACACTCAACAGCGTCGATGATGCTGGTGTCACTGCGGTTATTAACGGCATCGAAGCAGACCTTAAAACGTCGAACAAAGTGATTGCTGGCTTCATTCATTTACAAGCTATCGTTGATGCGAAACAAAGCAACGAGCAAGCGGTTAACTTGAATGCAGACTCCAGAGCTTCACTGACGACAGCGTTCTTATTCGCCAAGCACCTAAATGGCCAACTGAATGCCGTTTCTGGTCGTAGTGTGTTCTTCACACTAAGCCGTATCGATGGTGGCTTTGGTTACCTAGATACTAAGCAACTAGCGAATGCAGAACTTAACCAAGCCGCGTTGTCTGGTCTAACTAAGACACTGAGCCATGAATGGTCAAACGTGTTCTGCCGTGCATTGGATGCTGACGCTTCTATTGATGCTCGTCACCTAGCTGAAGCTATCACAGGCGAACTGTTCGATATCGATACCAACACGGTTGAAATCGGCCTTAGCCATGCGGAAAACGGTGAATCTGGTCGTGCAACACTGATTGCGACAACACCAGGCGCTGCACAAACTAAAAACACAGGCGCTCAACTCACCAAGAGCGACAAAGTTCTCGTAACTGGTGGCGCTAAAGGCGTGACGTTTGAATGTGCACTGACGCTTGCTAAGCAATGTAAATCTCATTTCATTCTTGCAGGTCGTAGTAAGCATATTACTTCAGCTGAGCTACCTCAGTGGGCACAAGGTAAGCAAGAGAAAGAGCTAAAACCAGCGGCTATCGCTCACCTACAAGCAACAGGTGACAAACCAACGCCTAAGAAAGTTGATACCTTGCTAAAACCTGTATTGAGCAGCCTTGAAATCAACGCAGCACTTGCCGCTTTCAACGAGATTGGCGCGAGCGCTGAATACCTAAGCCTAGATGTATCGAACCATGAGTCAGTAGCGAAAACACTGGCGAATTTCGAAGGCATCACAGGTCTTATCCACGGCGCTGGTGTACTGGCTGACAAACACATTCAAGACAAAACACTTGATGAACTGAACATGGTTTACGGCACGAAAGTGGGCGGACTAGAAGCGGTTCTTGGTGGTCTTGATAGCAGCAAGCTAAAACTGATTGCGATGTTCTCTTCGGCGGCGGGTTTCTACGGAAACACAGGCCAAAGCGATTACTCGATGTCTAACGAAATCCTAAACAAAGCGGCTCTGCAATTGTCTGCTCGTAACCCTCAAGCGAAAGTGATGAGCTTCAACTGGGGACCGTGGGACGGCGGCATGGTAAACGCAGCGCTGAAGCGTATGTTTACAGAGCGCGGTGTGTACGTAATTCCTCTTCAAGCGGGTGCAGAGCTATTTAGCTCTCAACTACTGAACGAAACTGGCATTCAACTGCTGGTTGGCACGAGCATGCAAGGTTCTGACAACAAGGAAGCTGCTGTAAAAAAGCTTAATGCGGAGTCTGTGCATCTTGCAGAGAGTCCGCTGAATACAAGCATTACTGTGACACGTCATCTTGATCCTAAGGCATTGCCTTTCATTCAAGATCACTGCATTGCCGGTAACCCAGTGTTACCGACAGTGTGTGCCATCCAATGGATGCGTGAAATCGCTGAGCAACTGTTAGGGGTGAACGTTAGCGTTCACAACTACAAACTGCTGAAAGGTGTGATTTTTGATACTGATGAAGTGCAAGAGCTAAGACTGGTTCTTTCCTCTGATGCTAAATCAAAAGGTCAGCTAAAAGCAGTGATCAGTTGCCAAGGACGACCACAGTATCAAGCTCAGTTGCAAGTTGCCTCTGTGCAAGTTTCTGAAGATGTTCAACAAGCGTCGACAAAGCGCTTTGAAGCCAACACTTCAGCTCCTGTAACAACGGCACAAGCTCTATACAGTGACGGCACTCTGTTTCATGGACCAAGATTGCAAGGTATTACCTCAGTCGAATGCTTTGACGACTTAGGTTTATTGGCTCAGTGCCAACTACCTCAGATTGAAAACAGCGACTGCGGATCATTTATTCCGAAGCAAGGTTTTGGTGATAGCCAGCCATTTGCTGAAGATTATCTATTGCAAGCCATGTTGGTATGGGCTCGATTGAAATACGGCGCGGCAAGCCTACCGTCTGCAATCGGTGAGTTTATTTGTTACGCACCGATGCACGATGGTGACCAAGGTTGGCTAGATCTGAGCGTGATAAAAAGTACGGCTCGTTCGCTTCAAGCTGATATCTCGCTTTACCACCAAGATGGTCGTTTAAGCGCGGTAATGAAAGGTGCAAAAGTCACCATCAGCAAAAGCTTAAACGACGCATTTTTGCCGAAGTCTAGCTCAGCAGTGTCGAAGAAAGAGACTACTAAGAACCCAGAAAAGGAGCAATTGTCATAGTGACTGTTCCTACTAATAAAGCGATGCCATTGCGCATCGCTCTTTTAGCTCAGCCAG
>NZ_JBFRVX010000370.1:0-7409 GCF_041475345.1 Vibrio sp. 10N.222.48.A3
GCTTTAGATCCCTTTCAAGAACGTTAAACTTCTTCTCGTACTCTTGAGCGATAGAATTCAATCGCTGGTCAGCCATCTCTTTGGTTGTGTGCTTGAGTTCTTTAAGCGATTGCCACCCAACTAATGCGATAAGTGAAGCGACACCCGCAATAATGTAGAAAAAATAGGTTACAGTCACGTTGGCGTAATTCAGCGATTTGTCCGCCACAGCGAGCTCACGGTCGGTCATCTGAATAGTCAAACGTCTTTCAAGATCTTGTTGGTCCATTCTTAGCTGCTTCAATTCATCCAAGATATAGCGTTCCATCAACGGTCGATCTAAATAGTCCAATTCTGAGTACTCAACCTCTTCGCTTGCAAAACTCATCGTGCTGAACACCGAGATAACTGCAATCAATAAGATTCGAAGCATTATACATTCCTTATATGTTTCATCTTTAGGCTAACTGTATCTTGTAATAGTCATACAAGCTAGGAAGTCGACAAGTTTGGCTTATTCGTATTAGTTAATAGTTATTTATAGCTCGATAGTCACTCACTTCTACAATCGACTCTTTCTACAATCGATTCCTCCAACCACGGACTCTTCCAACAATCCTGCATAAATTCCATTGTGTGCTATCAGCTGTCGATGGTTACCTTGTTCAACAATTTCACCCTTTTCCAACACCAAAATCGTATCTGAGTGACGAACGGTACTCAAACGGTGTGCAATCGCAATCACGGTTTTTTCCTTGAAAAGGCGCTGCATTGCTTTTTGAATTAGGTCTTCGGTGATTGAATCTACCGAACTGGTCGCCTCATCAAGCATCATCAGTTGTCCACCTTGTGCAACCGCTCTAGCGAACGAGATAAGCTGCGTTTGCCCTACAGACAAGTTGGATCCGTTCTTTTCCAAGTGGAAGTCATAACCTTGTGGCAATTGTTCAATAAACTTATCGGCATAAACATAGCGCGCAGCCTGTTCAACCTCAGTTCTAGATAGATGCGTTTTACCCAGCGCGATATTGAATTGGATGGTCTCTTCAAATAAGTGCACGTCTTGCATCATCATTGAGAACAAATGAGCAGAGTCTTCGCTTGAGATCTGAGACAGCTCTAATCCATTCAACAAAATGCTGCCTTCATAGTCTTGGTAGGTTTTAGAGATTAGACGCAGAACCGTCGACTTACCTGACCCCGTCGAACCTACAAGCGCGATTTGATGCCCTTTCTCCAATAAAAACGATACATTATTTAGAACATAAGGAGAGTCGTCTTTGTAACGGAAGCTCACGTTCTTAAACTCTAGGCTCACAAACTGTTCGAGCTGTTTTTCAACCTTGCTCGATAGCAACAGGTTGCGCCCTTCTTCTTCAGTCGGCTCAACAAACAGCTCTTCAATATGGTCAAACGCTGCAAATGAACTCTGAATCGAAGCAATCTGCGAAGTAAAGTCACGGATCGGCACAAACACTTTCTCTAAGGTGTTGATGAACGCAATTAGCACACCCAACGTGAGTGCCCCTTCTATCACTTGCTCAGAGCCATACCAGATCATAATTGCGATGGTGATAGAGGTGATGCCAGAGATAAACGAGAACAAAATCGCATCGTATTTATTTATCTTTTTCTGCGCTCTTAAAAACTCATCGGTATAGCCTTGGTAACGCTGTTCTACTTGATCTTCCGCTCGGTACATCTGAACGGTTTTCATACCAAATAAGACTTCTTGTAAAAAGCCAATACCACGAGCGAGCGAAGAACGAGTCACCTTGTACAGTTCACGAAGTCGGTTTCTCACGTACACCGTCAAATACATCACAGGCGGCATAATGATCAAAACAATCATCGTTAATTGCCAATCAATGAAGAACATCATTACCAACAGAGCAATGGTATTGATACTGTCCTTCACTAGACCAACAACCGATTGAACAAACGTCTCGCCGATGGTTTCCAAGTCGCTGGTTAGTCGTGAAAGCGTGACGCCAATCGGTGTGTTATCAAAATAGCTGCGTGGTAGTTTGAGCACACGAGCAAACAACACTGAGCGCATGTCAGTTATCGTGTATTGCCCGGTTTTACGCAGGTTGTACGAATAGGTGGTATCCACCACATAGCTCGCCACCAGCACGGCAACGAGATAGAAGACGTATTCGAGCAGACCATCCATATCCCCATGACTCAGGTGAACATCGATCACTTGAATGATCAGCCAAGGGAACAACAAGCTCGTGATGACAGAAAGAGGAAGCATAGCGATGCCCAGAATCGCAGAGCCTTTGTATTTCTTAGCAAACTTAAAAAAGTGCTTGAGGTACTTGAGATCAACACCTTTTAACATGCTGCTGCCTCCGTTTCATTCTGCTGTAACTGCCATGTATCGTAATAGTAATCGCACGTTTTCAATAACGTCGCGTGGTCGCCCTTCGCAATCACCTTACCTTCGTTCAACACGATAATTTCATCCATATATTCAAGGGCATTAACACGGTGTGAAACCACAAGTACCGATTGATTTTCCAAGCGCTTAAACAAGCCCTCTAAAATCTTACGTTCTGTTTCATAGTCGACAGCCGATAGAACGTTGTCCATGATGATCAGGTCGGTGGGTTGCAATAAAGATCGCGCAATGCTCAAGCGCTGTTTCTGACCACCCGACAACATGATCCCTTTCTCACCGACTAAGGTTTGGTCGCCATGCTCAAAACGTGTAACGTCATTGGCTAACTGACTCAGTTCTAAAACCTCATCAACCTGACTCTTTGCCAAGTCAGTATCTAAGCTACCGAAGCGGATATTGTCTTCGACGGTTGCAGAAAACAGATAAGGGTCTTGCGTCACGGTTTTCACGTAACGGCGCAAATCACTGCGCGAGAAGCTAGTGACATCTCTTTCGCCAAGAAAAACCGAACCTTCTGGTACATCCAAGTGATGGTTCAAGCAATTCACTAATGTCGTTTTACCCGCTCCGATTCCGCCTAGCACACCCACTTTCTTACCTGCTGGAATGTCAAAGCTGATGTCATCGAGAATCAGACGCTCTTCACCTGAATAGCTGAAGCTGAGGTTGCGAATAGAAAACGTTTTTCCCTTCAGAGATTCAACATCTAACTCAGTGAGCTTATCTTCATCAAGGTCTGGAACTTTGGCATTAAGAATGGTTTGTACACTTTGAATACCCACCATGCCACGCTGATAAATGGTCGCGATTCTGCCAAGCTGCATCAATGGCATAGCGAGCAAAACCGAGTAAGTCAGAAAGGCAGTAATCTCACCGAGGGTTAGCTCTTGTCTCATTAACATGTAGCCACCGAGCCCAAGAATGATGATTTTCATCAGGTCATTGGCGTAGTCGAGTACTGGCATAAAGAAGACTTGAATACGTGTAATTATAAGGCGGCATTCAAGTAATAACTGATTCAGCTTTTCAGTTTCAGCTTTCACCCAAGGTGACATCTGCTGGCTCTTAATCAAATCAATCCCAGACAGGTAACTCATTAGCTGAGCAGACAGGTTTTGCAGACGTTTCATGTGCTCTAAATGCAGCGTTTTCATACGCTTGAAGCCCACCCGAAAAATCACAAAAGCGATTGAGATAGGAATAATCGAATACAGTGTGAGTTCTGGCGATATACGCCACATATAAAGAGGTGTCAGCGATAACGCGAGTAACGCATTGAAGAACTGAAGAAACCCCACACCAAACATCAGTCGGATGCCGCTAAGGTCATTATTCATGATTGAAATTAGCCGACCAGATGCAAAACGTTCATGAAAGCTGCTCGGTAAGCGATTCAGCTTTTGTAGAAGTGTACTCTTTAGTGCGGCTTCTGTAATTCGCCCCGGATTAAGCGCATAGATACGAGACAGAATTCTCACCACCACCATGGCAACCGACATGCCGACCACGATCCAAACATAGGTTTGAAGCTGCTGATGGCCCGTTGTTGAAGCATCCTCAATAAGATCGATGGCAAGTTGGATATAACGAGGGATCTCTACCTGTAACCAGTTAACGAGAAAAATGAACACAATCGCCAGTAAGTACGAGGGGCGATTCATGCGCAAATAGTGGGCAACAAACTGTCTTTTATTCATAGTCTTCTTTGTTTAGGGCAGGCTCACCGAGTTTTGGTGATTTCGTAAAGCTAGAAACGAGCGTCACTTAAGTAAAGATACACCTAAAACACCGGATTGATAATATCACTCCATTCATTTTATACAGGTTATCTCAGGTCTCGATGTTAGAAAAATTCACAACAAAAGCGCCTAAAACAACGTTACCGCCTAAATAGCGGTAACGTTGTTTGGTAGAAGATAAAGATTAAAGAATCACGTCTACATTATCGTCCTCAATATTTACAAGGAGTTTCACTTCACTTCCCATTGCCGACGGATACCAGACTTCAACCCATACTTTATCAACATGATTGGGTAAAAGGAGAGTTGTAGAGAAATCAATATCTTGATTGATTGGGCTCCTCAGCACTTGTGAGGTGTAATCGACAACATCACCATTGAACTCTGTATAAATACTCATAAAACCTCGAGAACTTTGCGAGCTTGCTACGTCAACGTTTACAGACACTTCTCTCTCCGTAGAAAAATCAAAACCTTCCGGTATAGATAACTCAGATGATTTAATAGACTGCGGTACCACTACTGGAGCAGGTGCCACAACGTTATTGCTACCAACGGTCGAATTACTCGGAGGAGTGACGGGGACCGGAGCCGTAGTATTGCTCGGAGGAGCGACAGCACTTGGAGATGAAGCGGTACTATCACCTCCACCTCCGCCGCCACAAGCTGAAAGGAATACAAAGCCTACACCACTCAAAATTAGTTTGATTGTTTTCATAAATCCTCCTGATTAATCTTCCGTTGACCAAGTTTTGTTGGCGTTAGGGTTTTGGTACCACGTTGGTTTTGAAGCACCGCCTGATGTAGCCCACTCAGCAAATTCGGGGTACACCTCACTAACATCAATGTATTCTGATGGATGATTCCAAGGTGATGAAATTAAGATACCCCAAGGCATGTTTTGTGTCGTTCGGTAATATTTATCACTAGACGGGTCTGAATCATCTTGTGCAATACCATAGAAATCACTCACTAACGTGCCACGCGACGTTGGTGGGAAGTCCGCAGTATGGATTTCTAAGTCTTTCCCTGGCGATGTAGAGAAACTGTCACCATGGTAATAACCCGCTCCCGCACCAAAGATGAATGGGTCGAAGCCACTTAATGGCATCAGTGAACTCGCTGTGGGCTCGTTTCCAGAAGCAAACGGCAGAGAAATACTGAACGTCATTTGGTCAGCTTCTAAAGTCGGACTACAAGAAGGGTTAGTGCGGTGGAACATACACTCACCGTTAATCGGCAGATCATTTTTTAGGTTCAACGACGCGACAACAACGAGGTCTCCTCCTGGCGATGCAACACTTTTGTCTTCACCCGTAAACGGCGAAATATTTACCCGAGTCGCGCCATTCTTTTGCACTCGAGCCGTTTGAAGATCGACATCTGACTCATCGAAGCCATCAAGCTTCCATCCCAGTCCATTACCATAAGAAGCACCGTAGGCCATTATGGTTCCCGTAATATCCATTCGAAGCACTGCGTCCTCTTTACTTAAAATGGTGGTGCGGTAGTAAACCACAACGTCATTTAAGTCGAAGTCACCAACTTCTGGCCAATTATCTTCGAAGGCCGCTGTATAGTAATTCGAATGTTGAACCGTTGTGCCAGGATCCGTAACGTTAAACACGTAGTCCTCAACTTCACCATCACCAACATAACCGTCACTCGGAATGTTAGGGCTACTCGCTAAACGGAATCGAGTTTGTACGCTCCCAACGACAGCATCATCACCCACTCGAATAGGGACGACTTGGCTTCCATCTACAACAGAATGATTTTTTAGTAACTGCTCGTCATCCTCAAAAGATCCATTCATATCCCAGTCAGCCCAAGCTTGCAGATAACCACTCCCCACAACGTTGACATTAATTAAACTGTCTAAGCCAACTTCAAGGTTCGTCAACAATGTAATTCCGTCCTCATCATTTCCGCCAACATCCAAATCATCGCCGTTGGATGATGCACCAGGTTGGCCATCTGTATCGGCATCAACACTAGCACCTAAGTACAGTGTGGAAGATATCGCATGCTCAGCACCGTTACTCGCCTGCAACGTTCCATAACTATCAGGAGCGTCACCAAAATCAGATTCATCTGAACTTTCTATTGGCGTAGTAAACCCAGATAAGTCCCAGTTACCGTCAAATGCCGAGAAAATCGGGTTGGGGAAACTACTGCTACTGCTCGTAACCGTTTCAAATTGTAGAGTTACAATCGAGGTATTCTTGTAGGTGAATTTTACAGCACCGGAAGTGTCGGTTTCCGAATAGTTCGTACCTGGCCCGGTGAATAGAACCGACGTTCCATCGGCACTCTCTTCCGCCGTCAAACTCGCGCTAGCACTACCAAGTTGATAACTGTAGAAACCTTCACTTTTAAACACTCTTACTTGCTCCGACTGCACGGGTTCGCCATCAATGTCATAGCCAATCATGTCAAATTCGGGAAGTGTATAAGGCACTGAGAACGTACCTGAGAGGCCATCCGTACCATCATAAAATTCAAACGTATAAGTTAGACCTGCAGAGCCCGCAGAGTTAGTTTGATAGAGAAAACCAATATCTCCTGAGGGTTGTGTTGCACCAACTTTGTAGTTAGGAGCATGAAACAAAAATGTCGCATCACCGAACACACTACTAGACACTTTGGCATCTATTGTTTTTCCATCATGTGTACCAACGTTGAGGAAGTGCATCGAAGATCCATCATAGGTTGGCCCAGCCCACGAACTGCTGCCGTTCGTCGCCTCTACATGATTTGAAAAGTCCAAATCTACCGTCGTTGCATAGACAGGGGCACTGGCAACGGCCGTCATAAGATAAATAACTTGCTTGTATTTCATAGTAAACCTCGACTTCTTCTTCGCATGAGCGATTTCCTTGAAAAGTGTGTGAACTCTGAACGGCAAGTTAAAGAAGCGTCTCAGTTAACTCTGAAACAAACTATTCGCATCTTTGTTTATTATGTTGGTGCCGATAAAGCGAGCTGCTTAATACAAAGAAGCAAAAGAGAAGCCAAGTTTCCGATCGTTTCAAAATCACCGTATAACATTGAAAAATAAGACTTATTTTTCCACATTGAAATTACAGTCAGAATGAAACGGTCTTTTCTTCAAAATAAGAATCAATTTGATGAGAGGTTAGTCAACTTGAAAGTCTGTTAGATAAAGAAACGTTCTATGCTGGTTGGAAACGGATAGGTTGTTTACGGACTGGAGGCGTTTTGCTTAAAACTCAAATTACGATGGGTTAGCTCAACTAAAGGAGGGAGGAATTATTGTTGGT
>NZ_JBFRVX010000371.1:0-5402 GCF_041475345.1 Vibrio sp. 10N.222.48.A3
CGTACGTAAGACACTGGATCCGGTTCTGTTCCGTAAGGGATGCGTACACCCGGCGTCACATCTTCATCTAGGCTGATACCACCTTGAGCGTGTAACAGAGCCTTACCTTCCAGCCCATATTTCACTTCCGAGTTTTCAACAATCTCAGCCAGCTTTTCAGAAATACGATGGCCTAACTGATTTGCTTGTTCATCGTGACCATAGCGCCCTGCTTTGCCTTCTTTTTCCATTAAGATGTTAACCGCCTCAGCCATGCCATAAATACCAAACATTGGCGCAAAGCGATCTTCTTCAATTAAGCCTTCTTTGGTTAAGAAGCCTTCGAAGAAGTTAGACTCTTCATGTAAGAAGCGGCTACGTGCATTCATCAATTCGATCATGATGCTGCTGTAGTTAGGTAGTACTTGCTGTAAGAAGTCTACGCTGTCTTCAGATTTCAGAGCCACTTGCTTGAGGTTCATACGTACTAGCGTGTTTGAACCACCCGCCAGAGGCAAAGAGTTGTAGCAACTCACGATGCCAAAACGCTTATCTCCGTACGCAGCGGCGTGTGCAGGATAATTGGCAATGTGCGGCTTGCTGCATTCACAGATATTGCTCGCAGCATGACGAAGCAGGTCATCAGATGTGACTGCAGGGTCGTACATAAAGGTTAAGTTAGGTGCGATCTGCTTGAGTTCAGCATCCACACGTAAAATAGTGCGACATACAATGTTGTCACTAGGGCCAATATTAACGTGCATGAAGGCATCTGGCAGCGTGCGATCCAGCATGATCCAGAACAGCTTCAGCTTTTGGTATACCTGCTCATCCGTCAAACCGCCAACAAAAGGCATCAACACATCGTCCAACTGGCCTAAGTAAACCGGAATTGAAGTCACTGATGGAACGTGATGATAAAGGATGGTGAGCATGTTCAATGCTTCGTCGAAATTAGTAGCCGCGCTAAGCTCTAAATACTTGGAGCCTTGATGTAAGTATTTAGAATAATCAGGAAGCACATAGCGCGGCTTAAATGGGGCGTGACCTTCAAACATGTCACACAGCACACCTTGTTGTAAGGCTTGCTCTACTTCATTGCTTACCGGCATATACGGCAGACTGGCTTCAGCTTCTAAGGCAAGATAGCTCGACTTCTGTTTTGGGGACAGGTTGGCATCTGAAATGATATTGCTAAAGCGTTGTTGTTGTTCTGAAAGTGTTGAAGAAGTAGATGACGCAGATTGGTGGCTCATGATTAAACCCTTAATATTCTTATGGGCTTATTTTATATCTCACACTTACATTTCCACTAATGAAATGTATGCAAGCCTACATTTCCAAAATGGAAAACACCATTTGTAACTTAGTAATTTATGAATAGATAGCTTGTAAATTTTGTGAATAGACAGTTTTTAAATTGGCCATTTGCCAATTAACGATGGTTGTTTATCGATGATTGTCGTTGGGGAAGGGAAAGAATGAGCAGAAGAGATTAGGCCGCTTAATTGAACCGTTTAGTTTAAAACGCAAGTGCGTATAAATAGAAAACCCACATAACGGATCCAAAGATCGTTGATGTGGGTTTAGTCAATTAAGCGTGAGTGCAGTTATCTGATCAGCTATCTATATGTCAACTGCAGATACGTCAACTACAGACAAGTGAACTATAGATGAGGAACCACTTGTTTACGGCCTACACCCATCAGAACCTTCAAAGTACCTTGTGGGGTGTCGATTGAAAACGGTGTTGAGACTTCAACAATCGAAAAACCTGCTGCGCTCAATACATTCTGGGAGCGCTGTTCGCTGACCCCAAAATCTTCGCTGTCGTTTTCTAAGTACCAATCCCAGTGTACAAAAACCCCATCGTTTTCTAACAGAGTATAAATAAGGCTGACCGTATCTTGTAGGTTCGGAATAAAGCCACATACCGAAGAGGCTACCACTAAGTCAAACTGATTTCTGAATGCTGGGTGTTGGGCTGCAAGTCCGCGCGATAAGATATCAACGACAGGCTCTACATTAGACAGCTCTTTTTTATCTAACTCTTCAATCATCCCTTCTGAGATATCGAGAGCGATGATCTCTTTTGCAAAAGGAGATATTTTCTGGCTGAGTAATCCTGTACCACAACCAAAATCAAGGACACGGGTTCCGTTCAAATCAACGAGCTGTGTTAACTGGTCAAATGCGGACTGTGCGAATACAGCAGTAGCGGGATCGTTATCCCAATCAGGTGCGTACTCGTCCCATTGTTTCGCCATCATGGCCTCCATCTTTACTTCTTGTAGGTTCGGAACGCCCCCAGAATAAACCAAATTAGTCAATTCGTCATAGAGTTATCATGCAAAGATGGACTATTTCTAAGATAGTCAGCACAATATTCAGATAATATGCACCGCCACCCGCTCAATATGGAAATGAAATGAACCTTTCTCAAGTCCAAGCCTTTTGTTCTGTTGCTGATTTAGGATCCGTCTCTGAAGCTGCGCGACAGCTTGAATGTAACCGAACCAAACTGAGCATGTCGATCAAAGCCTTGGAAAAAGAGTTAGATGTCGAACTGTTTGTTCGAAGCGGTAACCATGTCGAGCTGTCTGAGGCAGGTAAGGCCATATATAAAGACTGTGAAGGCATGTTGGTAACGGCAGCACGCATTAAGCAAACCTGCTTACATGTTTCGGGTGAATTCAACGCAGAGATTTGGATCGCACGCGACGATTCCCTACCCGATGAAATGTGGCAAAGTTTATCGCACGCCCTAAACAACAAATACCCTTCCACTTCTTTCAACTTCGTTCTCGCTTCTAGTGGCGACTTGGCTAATCTTGTCGAAACTCAGCAAGTTGATTTTGCGTTTGGTGTCGATTACGAGCGTGTCGACGACCCAAGAATTATCTACAACCCACTCGGCAAGATCCGAATGATGTCGGTATGTAAGAAAGGGCATGATTTAAGTGCGATGCGAAGAGTGTCGGATGAAGTACTAAGAAATTCGATGCAAGCGACCATGGTTTATCTCAATGAAAAAGATAACCCTGAGCTTGAGCCCTTCTCTCGCCGATACATTGGTTTTTCTAGCTTCGATTTTATGTTGGATACGATTCTACGAGAAGATGCATGGGGCGTAATGCCTGAGCCATTGATACGCCATTTATTGCGTGAACAGGAACTGGCGGTGATCAAGCACACTTATGGCCTGACTCAAGAAGACTACTGTATGTTTACCGCGGCAGGTATGGCAGAACACCCAGGAATGAATTGGTTAGCGGATCAGATCAGCGATTACTTGTTTGATTTCTAAAGTGTCAGATAATGTTCTATCTCGACACTTAAAATCGTCTAACAAATAGAAAGCCCTCTCTTTAGAAGACCATCACGTGATCCACTAAATAACGTCCGTCTTCTTCAACTAACACCATTTCTGCCACAAATTCGCCTTTCGCAATGGTATACGCTTGCTTCCAAACAAAGGCGATGGAATCGGAGCGTCTGAATAGCGCCACAGGCTCACGTTCAGCAAAAAAGCCATTACTGTGCTGATAATGATGACACACCTTTTCCAGATACTCAGGCGTCACAATATCCTTCATGCGCTGCGTAAAGTCTCGGCAGTGTTGAGCATGGTCAACCTTGGTTGAACCGTCCATCAAATTGTCCATGATCGGGTTAGCAATCGCCCACAACTCGCTATCGTTGAGATCATCAAATTTCATCTTCATCCATTCCTTTTCAAGTTCAACTCGGCTCTATGTTCAAGGTTCAGGTTCAAACCCAAGTTTAAGGTATAAAGTTTCAATGCGATTTCTGTAACCTTAACAACCTGCTCCTTTACACTGCGAGCCTATGAGACCTTCACAACCTATGTGTTTTACTAATCATAAACCATTTAGCGCCAGTTTCACATTTCCTGAAAAACAGTCATCGTCAACTTTACTGACACCAAAATCTACCACTAAGTAATTGAATAGTAACAACTTGGATGTAAAACGGGTTACCGACATATAAACGTCATCAGATAAAGTTTGTAAAGCTAGCTCAATATTAGAACAATGACGTTATCAAAAACATCTGGAAAATATTATGTGTGACAGGAAAAGCCAAAACGAAAATCGAGTACTATTGTTCTCAGCCCTTTTAGCATCAGGCTTCGCGATTGGCGGATTGGTGTTGGGTCTTCTCGTTGGCTCTCTAGTCATAGTATTTGACGGTGTCTATTCTCTTATCAGTTTACTGTTAACTTTATTGTCACTAGCTGCTTCGAAATACATTAATCGCCCATCAGACAGGGAGTTCCCGTTCGGTCGAGCAATCATTGAGCCAATCGTAATCGCCATTAAAGCGATTGTGATTCTGCTTGTGGTCGGTTATTCACTTTATTCTGCGATTGGTGCTCTGATGACAGGTGGTCGTGAAGTTGATGCTTCTATCGCAACTCTGTTTGGTATTTTCAACGTATTGGGTTGTGGTTACGCTTGGTGGTACATCGCTAACAAGAGCAAACGTATTTCTTCAGGTTTGATTCAAGCTGAGTCTAAACAGTGGCAAATGGATACGCTGTTGAGTGTGGCAGTTACGGCAGGTTTCGTTGTTGCTTGGTTGGTGGCTTACTCTCCGTTTGCTGAATACGCGGTATATGCCGATCCAATGATGATGTTGCTGATGTCTTTCTACTTTATCAAAGTGCCGTTCGACATGTTACGTGAAGCAATGCGTGAACTGCTAATGATGTCGGCAACCAAAGATATTTGTGACGCGGTAGATAAGAATGTTGTCGCTGTAGACAAAGATGCGGACCAAGATTTGGAGCTAATGGGTGTGACTAAGGTTGGCCCGGAACTAAGAGTCAATGTTGATATTCATACTAACGACCAAGATGCGATTACGGTTGATGATATTGAACGAACACGCCATCAATTAACGCGACGCTTATCTAAAATGCCTTATGAGCTTCAATTGAACCTCAATATCGCGAGCTAAGAGCATTCTCTCTTAAGTTCAAGACTGAACCTCTTCAGAAGCCGACGCCTTAACCGTCGGCTTTTTGTCTCTAGTTACCCACCAGCAAGCCAGTGAACCAATCGTCACCATACAAACGCCCTGCCAGAAACTCATGCTCAATGACAAACCTAGAATCATAGAAGACAGTAAGGTCGCGAAGATTGGCGTAAAGTAAGACATGGTTGCCAAAAACACCATGTTGCCACCTAGAATCGCCGTGTTCCAAAGCGCGTAACCAGCGCCCATACAAGCCCCAGCAAGCACTAAGTCAATCGCAGCAC
Source organism: Vibrio sp. 10N.222.48.A3 (assembly GCF_041475345.1). Lineage (NCBI taxonomy): Bacteria > Pseudomonadati > Pseudomonadota > Gammaproteobacteria > Vibrionales > Vibrionaceae > Vibrio > Vibrio sp. 10N.222.48.A3. The sequence continues at coordinate 5,265 of NZ_JBFRVX010000371.1, forward strand.
TTGAAGTCATCACCATGCCGGTTTCATCACTCAATGCGTATTTGATCCACAGAGTGATCGCAGTAGCGATAAAGAAAAGCACAATCGCATTCTGCCCTTTAGCAACGCGTTGGGTGTAATTGCAATATACCGCCCAAA
>NZ_JBFRVX010000372.1:0-726 GCF_041475345.1 Vibrio sp. 10N.222.48.A3
AAGAAGGACGCCAAGAAGCCCTCAAGGAGATGGCGCGCAAGATGATGCTTAATGGTCTAGATCAGGAAGCCATTATGGATGTCACAGGATTGAATAAAGACGAACTAGCACAACTTTCTCATTAGCCGAGAAAGTATAAAGCCTTGCTAGTTTAAGGGCGAGGCTCCTGCTTTACGAAGACAACCCTCACGAATAGCGCTATCACTTCGCTTTCTGCTATAAAATTGCTCGATTCCGGCCCAACTTGATGTGAGACATGCCTAGCTCTCGTTACGCTCAACTCTCATTCTTTTGACGACACGAACGACCGTTCGTGGTGACACTCCCACAAACTTAGCTGTTTCATTGATGCTCATCTCCTTAAGAACTCGAAGTTTGTAGATTTGTTCGTGCAACTCTAAATCGGGCCTTCTTCCTCGATACTTGCCCATTGTCTTAGCTTTATCTATGCCTTCCTTTTGGCGTCGACGTCGATCTTCGTAATCTTTACGAGAAATCGCCGCGAGCATATCCATCATCATGTTATTGATCGCTTTAATCATCGAATTCGTGAACTCATCGGATATTTTCAGCTATCATGCGCTAATCTAGAAAACGTTAAAGTTCCAGTTCAGTGCTCTAAAGATCGTAAAGCCTCACCTAGCAGGTCTTCTGGCGAAAGGTTAGAATGGGTGTTCATTATACTTTCGATTCTCCTTGTAGGAAAATAATTACAAGTCTTCCCTC
>NZ_JBFRVX010000373.1:0-549 GCF_041475345.1 Vibrio sp. 10N.222.48.A3
TGTCGAAGCTGCGCGCACTGTCCTTGGATGGCAATGAACGGCCTTGAAGCGATTGAAAATGCGCTTGAGAATGGTGGCGAGCAACACGAGATCTTCGTTTCTGACGAACTGCGCGTGAAGTCCCTTATCCCATTGAACCGCATGCTAGATTTTGCTGAGCAATTAAATGTGCAGGTAAAAGGTAACGCTTAATCTAATGACGTGAGGTTATAAATAATCCAATATTTATAACTCTGCAGTCTTTATAATGTGGTGCATTTGTCATCATTAAAAAAACCAGCCGCAGTGCTGGTTTTTTGTATCTGAATATTCGCCTTAGTCTAGTCTCATTAGCTGCTGCAATTTACACTAGATATGACCAATCGTAGCAAATACCACTATTAGCAATACCTATAATAGTAAACAATGGGTCAGCCTAGTTTGTTAAATCACTTGATAACATCGTTAGAAATCTTGATTGTAGAATAACGACTTATCGAAGTTTCTTGTCGAAAATAGCTGCCTTGTTCTTAAGCCTTTTTCCTGAGAGTTTTATGCTCACTTACTTAC
>NZ_JBFRVX010000374.1:0-3630 GCF_041475345.1 Vibrio sp. 10N.222.48.A3
TCATTTTCCCAACCGAATGAAGCGATACCGAAACCAGTGTCAAAACCAAGCCAAGCTTTGTCTACATCAGCAGCAGGGCCAGTATCGATGCCATTTGTCCACTTGTAGTTAACTGAATCATTCGCTGAAACGTTATTGTCTGTTGTGTAGTTCACCATCAAGTCTGTTTCGAAGTAACCAACAATACGGTTGTTACGGTAGTTTACTGCAAGTGTTAGGCCTGTAGCCCAGTCATCGTAGAATGCTTTAGAACCAGTGTCGTAGTAACCGCCAACACCCATAGCACCAGATACTGAGAATTGATCTTTATGCATTGAATCAAATGCGAACATGTCTTCATTTTGGCTGTTTTGGCTGCTTGTATTTACCGCGAAAGCTGAACTTGAAATGCTTGCAATCGCAAGTGCTACTAATGTCTTTTTCATAATAACCACTACCTATATATTGATTCGGCCTTGTTAGTCCGGCCTTTTGGAGTAGCGCTATTGTTCAAAAAAACAGGTTATTGATATACCGTAAATTTACTGAAATTTTATAGCTTCGGTGAATTTCATGAAATAAGAATATATTAATGTGTCGTTTATATTGAGAAACGTAATCCCAGAGTAAAGCCGATATCGGTGCTGTTATCCATATTGCGAATATTCTCTGTCATCAAGGCTTCTAAACTAAACCTATTGAATCGGTACCTATAACCGAGCACCACTTCATTAGACGGCTCTGAGAAATCTGGTTCATCCGTTGCCCACCCTTGATAATTTAACGATTCAATGACCAAGCTATGATGAGCATCGAATCGTAATTCATAGCCTACAGCCCAACTCGAACTGTAGTTTTCTAAGAGCACAGAATAGTCATCACCTTTGCGGTGAACTAAACCAAGAGTAACAAACACGTTGTGACGCACTGATAAATAGCTGTAATTCAGCTGAACACCTTGCTCAAAACTATTTCGCTCAAACTGCCCTTCTCGAACATTATTGTAAAACAGAGAGCCACCAGCAGAAATAAAAGAGGGGCCGTCGGAATACAACAATAATTCATTGTATAACGTGACAGCATTAGTCAGTTGATCGCCTTCAAAATCAGAAATATGAACCCCCGAGTTATTAAAATCCATAGTGAACTGATCTTGAGGAACTTCATCCCGACCATTTTGGCCGATATTAAATAAGTCATGAAAGCCCATCACAAAACTATCAAGTCCATTATCTTTGGCTGTTACCACTCGATAATCCAACTCCACCTTCCATACAGAAGATGCCTGCCATTGAACTGCAATATTCGATTGATTTTGGTAATAATCAAGACCATAAGCGTCGGTGTGTGCCCATATACTGGCTTGGGTATAAGAGGACTTGAACTCAATAGTCCCCACCCTTTTGGGCTGAGCAGAACGAAGTTGTGTTGAAAGCACATTTGAATGAATAGGTGACTGCGCATAGACAAACATTGGGGATGCGTTCGCGCTTGCAGTAGGATGAAAAAAAGTCAGTATCGAGACTGAAATACTCAGTAACGCCCTTAAACTTATCACAGTGTTTACTCGGTTGTATAAATGCCCGATTTTATTAAAAAACACCGTTCAATTAATGCAGTAGATCTACCGCTTATCATCCTAACATTTAGATTAAAGAGTTATAAAAAAACGAAAATTAGAACCTCTCGAAAATGTAAACATCTTATCTTGCACTGTGCTTTACGAACGCATAGTCTTCGGGATATTAACCTGATGAATATATTGATAGAGGAAAGGTATGTCGGCTACTAACCTAAATTTTGAACAATTGTTGATGAAGCAATCAACGACTCTCATCAATAGCGATCCTAAGTATTTTCAAGCTACTTGGTCAGAAGCGAGCTTTGACGTACTCGATTGGTTTGGGATGGATCGTTTAACACTCTACCCTAACTCAATGGTCTTACTGGAAGACGGAAAGACTTGTTCAGTATCGAAAGCGAACATACCCCCGGTCAATAAACAGAATCTCATTGGTGGCAACTATCTTGATTATTTAAAGCTGCTAAAGACCAAAAAAACTTATCTCGCGTTTTCGAAAGACGACCTCGAGAACACTCAGAATTACGTATTAAAGCAGTTATACAAAGAAGGGGGGCGATGGCACTGCATCATTCCTTTGCAACTCTTTAACCAACGCTGGGGAGCACTGTCTTTTACTAACTTTCACGACAACGATACCACTTTCGATCTCGAAGACATCCAGCGCTTAAAATTAGTCTGTGAGCTTTGGCTCTGTTATTGGCAGCACTCAACACTAGCCAGAACATTAAAGCAAAATGAGAATCGGCTAGAAGATGACAGTGACAAATTACTCTTACTCACCAAGAAGCAGACCAAAGTGTTGGCACTTATTGCTCAAGGCTTAAGTGCAAAAGAGTGTGCGGAACAGCTCCATCTAAGCTCTCGAACTATAGAATCGCATAAGTACAGAATGCTTGGGTTGCTCGATTTGAACAACCACAATGACCTCCTTCAGTTCGCGTTGCGTAATGGGTTAGGTATTACAGAAAACCTGCACACAACGCGTTAAAACAATCTATTAACCCTGTAAATCATTCTGTGTTCGGTGACCTTCAGCTATTTATATCTGAAGGGTCTGTATTTATGAAAGCTCTATATTTCTTGGTTTAAGGACACTGGCTACTCGTTACCTTCACTCAGAGCAAATTTAATTTCATCCGACGAAAAGCCTTTTCGACTTAGCATAGCGTAAGCTTTTGAGCGCTCTTTGTGATCGTTGAGGTCATAAGGTTTCTTTTGTAGTTGTTCTAAACACGAAGAGTAAAAATCCAGTTGCTCTTCGTTAATTAACCGATCGACCAATTGTGGCAATTCGCTCGTGTCTATTTGTCGCTGTCTAAGCTCTTGCTGAATAGCAGTCAAGCCTTTGCCTTTACGAGCATACTTAAGCACTTCTTTTTCCAAATCGGCTTTCTCTGCCTTAATTTGAATATTACTCTTCAGTTCATGCGCTTGTGGGTGCTGGTCAATCGCTACCTTAACTTGTTGATAGCTAAAACCACGCTTTTGCAGCGTCGCAACCAATTTTTCACGGCTCATGGTAAAGCTTGAGTAGTAGTGGTTGATTCGGTCTATCAAGATAGTTTGTTCATCAATAGACTTTTCGAAAGACACCTTATGGATAGCATCAGAAATCACTGAGTCCGTCAGGCCTTTCTTTTTCAATTTTTCAACAATATACCGAGAACCAAATTCACCTGAGAACGCTTGTTCTACGAATTGTTCAGCAAACATTTGGTCAGATTTGAGATACCCAAACCCTTTCAAAGTATTCAACGTTTCATCAATCCATTCTTGATTGTCGGTTTTCACTTTGAGCTTCGCTACCAACTCACTTTCTGTCATATCTCTCTGAGTTAAATGCCACATCGCAGAGTTCATGACGCTTTCGATTCGCGTCGCTTTTCTTACCGTTGTATTTCTACCATTCGTTTTTTGCTGTGAATCATCCATTCGATTTCAACTGTCCAAACTAAGCCTACCCCATCATAACGTAATTCTAAGGTGGTTGAGTTACCTAAAAGAGTGAAGCTCAATATAATACCAATCGTAGTAAATAACTGTTCACCCTAGCTGGTTAAAACGCT
>NZ_JBFRVX010000375.1:0-7251 GCF_041475345.1 Vibrio sp. 10N.222.48.A3
GCAGAGCAAGGATAAACACTCAATATATTCGATATTTTGCGCCATTCGATGAAAAAAACAGCGCTTTTTACCGAATATTGACGTGAGTGATTACCGCCACAAGGGCAAACCGATTATTTTGATGAATAATAACTGTTTTCCACTGCGAATTGATCGAGAGCAATCTCCAAAAAACAAAAAAGCAAACGTTTCCTTTGGGATATGGTAAAATTCGCCGCGAAATTTCTATTCCCCCTTTGATAATTTTGGAGTCCGCATGAAACGCGATTTAGCAATGTCATTCTCTCGTGTCACAGAAGGTGCAGCACTAGCTGGTTACAAGTGGCTTGGTCGTGGCGATAAAAACGCTGCAGATGGCGCTGCTGTAGAAGTAATGCGTAGCCTACTAAACAAAACCGAAATTAGCGGTGAGATTGTTATCGGCGAAGGTGAAATCGATGATGCACCTATGCTATATATCGGTGAAAACGTCGGTGTGGGCGGCGATGCTGTCGATATCGCCGTAGACCCAATTGAAGGGACTCGCATGACAGCTATGGGTCAATCAAATGCATTGGCGGTATTGGCTGCAGGCGAAAAAGGCAGCTTCCTTAAAGCGCCTGACATGTACATGGAAAAATTGGTTGTTGGCCCTGGCGCTAAAGGCGTAATTGACCTAGAGCTGCCACTAACAGAAAACCTAGAAAACATCGCGAAAGCATTAGGTAAAACACTCGATACGCTAGTAGTAACCACACTGGCTAAGCCTCGTCACGATCAAGTCATTGCCGACATGCAAGCCATGGGCGTTCGTGTATTTGCTGTACCAGACGGTGATGTTGCTGCTTCTATCCTAACGTGTATGCCAGACAGCGAAGTAGACGTAATGTACTGCATCGGCGGCGCGCCTGAAGGTGTCGTTTCTGCTGCTGTTATTCGCGCACTCGACGGTGACATGCACGCTCGTCTTCTTCCTCGTCATGAAGTAAAAGGCGATACAGAAGAGAACCGCAAGCACGGTGAGCTTGAACTAGAGCGTTGTGCAGAAATGGGCGTAACGGCAGGCATCGTCTTGAAAATGGAAGACATGGCACGCAGCGATAATGTTGTATTCTCGGCAACAGGTATTACTAAGGGTGATCTTCTAGAGGGCATCACTCGCACAGGCAATATCGCAACCACAGAAACTCTGCTTATCCGTGGTCGCTGTCGTACGATTCGCCGCATCAAATCTATCCACTACCTAGAGCGTAAAGACCCAGAAGTAATCGGTCACATCCTGTAGACCTAAACTAGCTCTAACAGAAACGTTCCAAGGCTGATACCAAGTATCAGCCTTTTGTTTTATTAGTGCACCAGAATCTCACCATTTGCTGTCGCTAGAGTAAAACGCTGTCTATATAGTAAATCCCCATCAATATAGTAAATGGTTTGCTTTATAAACACCTTGCCTCATAATAGTAAGGTTGATGAGGTAGGGATAGTATGAAAACAAGCGACAAAATCTTACAGACCATTAAGCGTCAAGGCGCGGTAACCGCGAAACAACTGTCAGAAGAGTTTGGCATGACGACAATGGGTGCAAGGCAACATCTGCAAAGTCTGGAAGATGACGGTATTCTTGCGTTTCATGATGTGAAAGTAAAAGTGGGTCGCCCGACTCGCCACTGGTCCCTGACTCAACAAGGCCATAGCCAATTTTCAGACCGACACGGTGAACTCACTATTCAAGTAATTGATGCCGTAGAAAATCTATTTGGTCAAGAAGGGTTGGCTAAGGTTGCTGCCGAGCGAGAACAACACACTCTGAAGCAGTATCAATCTGCACTGTCTGGCTGTGATTCGCTCATGAGTAAGCTTGAAAAACTCACACAGCTTCGTGAAGACGAAGGCTACATGGCTGAACTTCAAGAGCATGATGAGCACTACATCTTAATTGAGAACCACTGCCCCATCTGTAAAGCAGCAACTCGCTGCCCTAGCCTATGCCAATCTGAGCTCAATGTTTTCACTGAACTGCTCAAAAATGAGTGTCATGTAAGCCGCACTGAACACATTATTGCCGGCGAGAGACGCTGTACTTATACCTTAACGCCCACGCCTTTATCGTAATACCAAGTGCTAAGGGCTAGTCCCAACCCACCGATTCCGTCTCAATATTGAGAAAATGAGAATAGATTAAAATTTGTACAAATTTATTTCTTAAGCTTAAAGCATATGAAACACGCTTAATGCTAAGGAAGGAATCATGGCACAGCCACAGCCAAATCAAAAACTGCCCCCCTTTGATGAACTGGTCCAACTCGCCAAAAGCGATCCGAAAGCATTCAATCAATTCAAACACGAAATGTGCGAGCAGATGATTTGTTCGGCCTCGGAAACTATGCAAGACAGGCTACGCGCTCAGCAAAGTCACATCGATTTGGTGGTCGGTCGCTGTAAAAATCCACATCATGTTAATGTCGTGCTCATGCAGGAGCTTCGTTGTCAGGTCTGTAAATTCCAAGATTCACTCGAAGGTCGCTGTAGTTTTGAAGAACCTAAAACTGAAAATGTCGTGCCTTTCAGGCCGAATACAGAACCCAAAATGTACTAAAAGTAGAAAAGTATCAAAAAGAAAAAAGGGAGCGCAATGCTCCCTTTTTACTGATGAATCATCCAATCTTTAAACTGGATCTTCACCGTAATCATTACGGCCTTCTGTGCCTTTCAACAAACCACACTCAATCAGAATCCATAAGCCACACACTAACGCTGCAACGGTCGCAACCATATGGATTGGCGATACCGGCTCAGTGGTAGTCGCTGCCATTGGCGAAGCCAAACGACCCAGTACTAGGGGCACATTTAGTAGTAACCAGTAATTCGACTTATTGCGGTCGTGCCAGCGCTTAGCGGTGACCGCAAGATCTGGGATCACTAGCAGCAATAGGAATACTGGCAGTAGGATGTAAGAGTAAGCAGGGAACAACACAGAGATACCAGAAGCAAAACCAGTAATCGCTATGTAGTAGAAAATATTCCAAATCCAGTAAGTCTTACGACCAATTCTCCCTTTGAAAGAGAGCAGTAAATCTTTCATCGACATCTTAAAACACTCAAAAATTAATACGCTACCAAAAAGTTAGCAGCAAATAGTTAGTGAATCACTTTTAGTTAGTTGATTATTTTTAGCTAGTTAATCACTTTCTGAAAGCAACTTTTATCCATATCCCGTATGTTGACCGTTAGGCTACGGATATGGCTTGCCTGTTCTTGTAAGGTTTGCATTAACAAACGCGACAATTCTCTTTTCTGTTCTTCAGTACGTCCAGAAAGTAACTCGAAGCTAATATGAACAAAATCTACATTGTCCTCTTCATCACCGACCAACCAGTTATGACAGCGTAGTGAACGAGACTTCACAGAAGGTACATCAAACAAACCACAGTTTAATGTAACTTGATGAAGGTCTTCCAGTAAACCTTGGATATTCACTCGCTCATCCACTGAATTTGAGTACTCTAGAACTAGATTCGGCATTATTACTTCCTATTGTTAACGCAATCGTTTGTCCCTTAATAGCAACTAACGATGAAAAATCCGAGAAGTTAGCTATTATTCTGTCTGCCGGATCACTGATATTTGCTCAAAATCTACTCTGACCATTGAGTAAGATCCAAGAAAGTCATGACCACAGTCATGATCTGTTGATATTATTCTGTTATATTATTTCGTAATAAAGTTTACTTTTTTACATTCGATTTATTTAAATACTTTGGAGATATTCCTATGCGTCATCCTGTAGTTATGGGTAACTGGAAACTAAACGGCAGCAAAGAAATGGTTGTTGATCTACTAAACGGTCTTAACGCTGAACTTGAAGGCGTAACAGGCGTAGACGTAGCAGTTGCTCCACCAGCACTTTTCGTTGATCTTGCTGAGCGTACGCTTACTGAAGCGGGCAGCGCTATCATCCTAGGTGCTCAAAACTCTGACCTAAACAACAGCGGTGCATTCACTGGCGACATGTCTCCAGCAATGCTTAAAGAGTTCGGCGCATCTCACATCATCATCGGTCACTCTGAGCGTCGTGAATACCACGCTGAGTCTGACGAATTCGTTGCTAAGAAATTCGCATTCCTAAAAGAGAACGGCCTAACTCCAGTTCTTTGTATCGGTGAATCTGAAGCACAAAACGAAGCAGGCGAAACTGTTGCTGTATGTGCTCGTCAACTTGACGCTGTTATCAACACTCAAGGTGTTGAAGCTCTTGAAGGCGCTATCATCGCTTACGAACCAATCTGGGCTATCGGTACTGGTAAAGCAGCTACAGCTGAAGATGCACAACGCATCCACGCTCAAATCCGTGCACACATCGCAGAGAAATCTGAAGACGTTGCTAAGAAAGTTGTTATCCAATACGGCGGTTCTGTTAAGCCAGAAAACGCAGCAGCTTACTTCGCACAACCAGACATCGATGGTGCTCTAGTTGGCGGCGCAGCACTTGACGCGAAAAGCTTCGCAGCTATCGCTAAAGCAGCAGCTGAAGCAAAAGCTTAATTTAAACTTCACCGTTTAGATTAGATGAAAGGTCAACTTAGGTTGGCCTTTTTTGTGCCTGCCGTTTGTAAAAACTCAAACGACAGGCACAAAAAAACCGCTGAACAATCAGCGGTTTTTAATATTTTTTAAGCGAACGCTAAGCTTGGCTTAGAATAACTCTTCTGCAACGCGGAACAACTCAGAACGGTCTGGGTTCTGCATGTTCTCGATACAGTCGATGATATCGTGGTGAACAAGAGCTTCTTTCTCGATACCAACACAACGACCACCTTGACCTTCTTGAAGAAGGTGAACAGCGTAGTTGCCCATACGAGAAGCCAGTACACGGTCAAATGCAGTAGGACGACCACCACGTTGAATGTGACCAAGAACGGTTGCGCGAGTCTCACGACCTGTTGCCGTTTCAATCTCTTTAGCCAATTCGTTCGCGTCCATCATTAGTTCAGTTAGAGCGATAATTGCGTGCTTCTTGCCTTTCGCAATACCATCTTGGATATTGCTGATTAGCTGATCTTTATCTAGGCCAGTCTCAGGTGTAATGATGTACTCACAACCACCCGCGATTGCTGACATAAGCGTAAGGTCACCACAGTGACGGCCCATGATTTCAACAATAGAAATACGTTGGTGAGAAGAAGACGTATCACGTAGACGGTCGATTGAATCGATAACAGTGTTAAGCGCAGTTAGGTAACCGATAGTGTAATCAGTACCCGCGATATCATTATCGATTGTGCCTGGAAGACCGATACATGGGTAACCCATCTCAGTCAGTTTCTTAGCACCCATGTAAGAACCGTCACCACCGATAACAACAAGTGCTTCGATACCGTGCTTCTTAAGGTTCTCGATGCCTTTCTCACGAACAGCAACGTCTTTGAACTCAGGGAAACGTGCAGAACCTAAGAAAGTACCACCACGGTTGATCACGTCAGATACGCTTGAACGGTCAAGCTTTTCGATACGGTCTTCCACAAGGCCTTGGTAGCCGTCGTAAATGCCGTAAACTTCAATGCCAACTGATAGCGCAGTACGAACTACACCGCGAACTGCTGCGTTCATGCCTGGAGCGTCACCACCACTGGTCAAAACACCGATCTTCTTAATCATGCTCACCCTCGATTTTTGGGAATCTATTATTCAATTCTTGTTCTTGCTGATTGTATATCAACAAGATTTTAAATCTATATTTGTACGTTATGTTACATTTCCTCAACAGGAATAGCACTTAAATCACGTAAAATTATGTAACATTTCTACTTCTGTAAGAGTATTACAGTTTTACTCAATAACTTTGTTGATTCACATCAGAATCAACATTAATTGTTACTAAGGTGATTTTTGAATCACCTTCGAGTTAGCAATTTTTACTCACTTTAGTTCAAAAGCCATTCACTTGCCATTTGCTGCCTGATTTTTAGACGCATTACCATGAGTGAAATTTCTGCTGCTTCTCTGGTCCAAATACGACCGAATATGGATCTTGATGAATTAATACATCAGCATCAGGGAACACTGAAATAAGCTTGTCCTCTACTTCATCAGAAATGCGGTGTGCTTCAATCAGTGGGATATTGTCTTCGAGTTCTAAATGCAATTGAATGAAACGAACAGGCCCAGAACGGCGCGTTCTTAGTTGATGTACACCCAGTACCCCTTCCACACTCAACGATGCCTCTTTAATTTGTTTGAGCTCTTCATCGGGTAGCTTGTGATCAAGTAGAGATTGCACCGCTTCCATCGCCATTTGGTAAGCACTGTAAAGAATGTAGATGCCGATACCAATCGCGAATACCGAGTCTGCTTGACCGATACCAAACCAGCTCAGTGCTAGCGCCAGCATAATCGCCGCATTCATATAGAGGTCAGATTGATAATGCAGTGAGTCAGCCGCAATTGCTTGGCTACCCGTTTTGCTCACAACATGCTTTTGGAATCGAACCAAACCGAAGGTCATGACCATTGCGAACAAGCTGACATAAATACCAATTTCAGGAGAGTTCAGTTCATGCGGTCGGAAGAAACGTTCAATACCGTTAAGAATAAGGAAACAAGCAGAACCAGAAATAAACATCGCTTGTGCTAATGCAGCAAGAGATTCGGCCTTGCCATGACCAAAGGTATGTTCTTTATCAGCTGGCTGCAGAGAGTAACGAACCACCACAAGGTTGACGACAGAAGCGGCGATATCCAACAGTGAGTCAACAACAGAAGCTAATAAACTGACTGAGCCTGTCACCCACCACGCTGCAACCTTCACAACCAATAATATGGAGGCAATGATGGTGGCAGCCCAAGCGGCGAGCGTAACTAAACGTGCGTATTCTTGTTTCATAAATTGGCTATAAAGTGACTGATAGCACAAAGTATAACCCGCAAAACACCGATTGAATATGACAGCTAGGATCTAATACGTTCATTTTAAAGATCAAAAAAAGCGGCACTAGGCCGCTTCTTTCTAAACACTTTCAATCAATCCAGCTTTTTCAAACCATGAATTACTTGTCTTTGTTCATGCGTTTTTCCATTTTGTCCGCACATTTAGCCATGCGATCTTGCTGGATTTCTTTCAGTTGAGTCTTCTGTTCAGGTGTTAGTACGCTCATCATTTGATGTTGCTTCTTCAGCATGGTTAAACGACGCTCTGTTTGCTTCTCTACCATTTGGCTTGCTAGGTCGTTTGCCGCCGCTTCATCAAAGGTATCGGCTAGAACTAAATCTTGAACT